>DASQYF010000269.1:0-8333 GCA_035639375.1 Nitrososphaeraceae archaeon | reverse complement strand
GATACAGTACAAGGTGCAGAACTAGATGATCAAATCTATGGAGGCAAAGGAAATGATGTACTTTCAGGTGGAACTGGAAATGACTATATATCAGGTGGAGATGGAACAGATGAATTGTATGGTGCCGAGCTTGACGATACTCTAAGAGGAGGAGATGGTGCAGATTACTTTAGCTGTGGAACTGGTTTTGATGTAGTATTAGACTATGATAAATCCGAGGGTGACGTCTATACAATGGACTGTGAAGTAATAAATGCGGTATAATAGAAAAATAGTAAATATACATATGTATATTTAAATAATTTTTTTTATCCTATTCTTCTATTGTTATATTCTATTGTTCTCATTCCTATAACAATACCTGCATTTCTGGCACTGCAAATCTAGCTTTTTAAGGCAATTGTAATTCTTAATTATTGTATATATTTATCTTACATGCATACTCAATTTGCTTTCTATATATGTATGTGTGCTAGTCTGTTAATGATGACTAGATTTACTAATTCTATCCCTTGTTGCTGTTGGAAGATGAATGGCTTCGCTATTAATGTCTCTGACAGCTTCTGCAAATGATTCTGGAAGAGTAGGGTGTGCATGTATAGTATCAAATATGTCTTTAACACTTAATTTCATTTTGATCGCTAGTGCTGCCTCTCCTATTATTTCGCCTGCATGTGGTGCAATAATATAAGTTCCAACAAGTCTTCCTTCTTTTTCAAAGACCTTAATAAAGCCCCTTGTATCTCCCAAACAATTTGCTTTTGCACTTGCTGCAAGTGGAAATTCTCCAGACCTTCCATTTAAATCCCCTACGAATGCAACTTCTGGATGAGTGAATACGCATACAGGCAGAGATCGATAGTCAATTTTATTGTAGTTATTATTATTATCATTATCTTTTATTTGCATTATATTTTCAGCAGCAACCTCGCCTTGCTTTGAGGCAACATGTGCAAGTTCGTATATGCCAGTTACATCACCAATAGCATATACATTGTGAATATTAGTTTGCATTTTTTCATTTACATTAATACCTTGTTGGTTGAATTTTATACCAATATTGTTTAGCTCATTAGGATTTATATTTGGTCTTCGGCCTATACAAACAAGTATTTTTTCTGCTACAAGTTTTTCTCCATTAACAAAAGCTACATTATCGATGATTTTTTCTACTCTTGATTTTGTCATTACATTGACACCATCAAGAGTCATATACTTCTCAACTGCATTTCCAATTTCTTGTATTTGAAAAGGCAATAGATGATCTTCAGCTTCAATCAATGATACCTTGCATCCTAGAGCATTCAAAATAGAAGCAAATTCGCATCCGCTATAGCCGCCTCCAATAATAGTAATCGACTTGGGTAAGTCTTCTAATTCTAGAACCGACGTAGTTGATAATATATTTTCTCCAAATTCATAATCTCCCAAACAAATAGGATAGCTTCCAGTAGCAATAACAATATTTTTTGTCTCTATCATTGTGTCATTAATTGCTACTTTATTTGGTGAAATTATATGTGCTTCACCTTTCAGTAAATCTACCCGATTGCTTTCTAGAAGAAGCTTTATTCCTGAAGCAAGTTTGGAAACTGTAGCCTCCATCCTGGATTTTAAAAGTTTATAATTTAATTCAATTTGGATATTTAACCCATTCTTCTTTGCACGAGCTGCTCTTTTCATTGTATCTCCTAAAGAGTGAAGATATTTAGTAGGAATACATCCTCTTTGAGTACAAGTTCCACCTAGTCCATTCTTTTCAACTAGGCAAACATTCCCACCCAGTTGTGCTGCTCTAATAGCACAAACATAACCGCCAGGACCTCCTCCAATGACTATTGTGTCATACATATATACTGTCTCTGCCGTAGCTTCTAAATACTTGGCAATAAGTCTTTTAATTACTTAATTAATTGATTTACTTTCTCGAATTCCATTGATTTGAAGTATATTTGTCACTGACCAACCTTCTGGCGTTTTCCTTTTCTTCTACGGTTAGATTATCGACAATCATCTGTGCATCAAATTTTTCACAGAAAGACTTTTTTAGATTGTGTGCGACTTGTTCAAATGTCTTATTCAATCCCATTACCCTTGCTTTTACGTCGTTGATCATCTTATCTTTGATCTTTTCAGATGGAACCTTCAATACAGAAAACATCTTCTCAACATTGACGTCCAATAATATTGTTCCATGCTGCAATAGTGTATTTTTCTTTCTAGTTTGAGCATTTCCAGACACTTTCTTGTTATTGACAAGTATGTCATTTAGTGGAGCAAATTTTGCATTAAAGCCAAGCTTGTTTATACACATCACTACTGGTTCACATATTAAATTGTAAGAATCCATGATATTTTTTGGATAAATCTTTGTAATGAATGAATAAGTCAATTCAGACTCATGCAATACCGCTCCTCCTCCTGTTATTCTTCTGACAACATCAATACCTATCTGTTCGCACTTTTTTACATCTACTTCTTCATCCATGCTCTGGAAGTATCCTATTGACACTGCTGCTGGTTGCCAGCGATAAAGTCTTAAAATTGGTATATCATGTTTTACATAATTCATTAATATCTCATCAAGAGCCATATTCCATGGTCCTGAATTATACCCAGTCTCTAAAATTCTAATTTTATTAAACTTGAAACTCATTGTTTTTTGCATTTGATTGTTTTTTCTTCCTCTTCTTCCTCTTCTTCCTCTTTCTTGTTCTTGCTCCTAATTCTATTCTTGCTTTAAGCATCCAAGAATTGCATCTGTCATAGATTTTAAATCAAAACCAAATGCTTCAGAATAATTCAAACATTTCTCGATCTTTTGTTTAAGAGTATCTTTTTCTAATTTTGTGCCAATTAAATTGACTTCAAGTTCATCCAGACTTTCTTCCGGATAAAGAAAAAAATCCCCAGTTATCTTTATTGAGTTAATTATCTTAGTATGCTCATCATATTCAAGTAAAATTTTAATCAATTTTTCTGATTTGTATATGTTACGTACCCTTCTCATTGATTATTACTACTATTACTCACAGATTTTTATTAGGCCGATCTTCTTTGATACTGTCTTTTTTTTCATCTGATTGTGAAGGTACGGTCCATCTTAAATTCGGTTTTCGTGCCGCAGCAACCTCGTCCAATCTGCCAACTGATTTTGTATATGGGGATCCTTTGACAATATCTGGGTTTTCTTTTATCTCATTTGCTATACTTTTTAATGCTGATGCAAATCTATCCAATGTTTCTTTGCTTTCTGTTTCTGTAGGCTCAATCATTAATGCTTCGCGAACAATAAGAGGAAAATAAATGGTTGGTGGATGAAAACCATAGTCCAAAAGTCTCTTTGCAATATTTAAAGCGCTCTTCTCGCCAAATTTCTTAGAAGATAAGACAAATTCATGAGCACATCTACGATTATACGGAAGTTCGTAGTCATCCTTTAACAAACTGAGAAGGTAATTGGCATTCAATATCGCGTTCTCAGATACGCTTCTTATATTTTTACCCCATGACTTGATATAACAATAAGCTCTGACTAGCATACCGAAATTTCCATAACAATATCTGACCATTCCTACAGATTTTCGTTTAGTATAATCTAGAGCGAAGTGCTTGTCGTGTTGTACTACTACTACTCGTGGTAATGGTAAATAATCTGACAAAAATGACTTTACTCCAAGAGTTCCTGCGCCAGGTCCTCCGCCACCATGAGGAGTTGAAAAGCTCTTATGTAAGTTCAAGTGAATCATATCAAATCCTTGATCGCTAGGCCTGGTTATTCCTAGTAATGCATTCATGTTTGCGCCATCGCAATACATCAACGTTCCATTGGTATGTGCAAGATCACTAATCTCTAGAATCTTTTCTTCAAAAAGTCCAAGAGTGTTAGGATTTGTTAACATGACAAGTGCTACATCATCTTCAAGTGATTCTTTGAATTTATAAATGTCAATATTGCCACGTGAATTGGAGGGAATAGTTATAGTTTCAAATTTACACATAGCTGCAGTTGCAGGATTTGTTCCATGAGCAGAATCAGGAATCATTATTTTTGTTCTTTTCTCATTCTTTTGCTTATAGTAAGCCTTCGTTATCATAACTCCTAAAAGTTCACCTTGTGCTCCAGCTGCAGGTTGCAATGAAAAAGCATCCATGCCTGTAATTTTCTTCAAGTCTTGCTCCAACTCCCACATCACTTGCAATGATCCTTGAATACAACTTTCATTAGAAAGCGGATGTAGATCTTTAAATCCATCTAATCTTGCAACATCTTCATTTATCTTAGGATTGTACTTCATTGTACAGGAACCTAATGGATAAAATCCAAGGTCAACACCAAAATTCATTCTTGATATGTTAGTATAATGTCTGACAACATTGATCTCACTGACATTTGGAAGGGGAAGTTCTTTTCGAATTACATCTCTTGGCAATCCAACCAGAATATCTTCTTCTTCTCCTTGGTGTTTGTCATCAACAACATCAGGCACATGATTTGTAGCCTGTTCTTCATATTCGAATATTAGCTTCATTTTATTTTTGCTGTGTCTCCTTTATTACCGAAACGAAAGATTCTATGTCTTGAACTTTATTCATCTCAGTACAACAAATTAATATTTTATCTTCACCTAAATCAAGACCACCAAGAATTCCATTTTTTAACAAGTTTGAAAGAATCTTTTTAGAGGATCCTACAGGTGCCTTCATAATGAACTCATTGTAAAATGGTTTTTTGTTTAAAGCTTTGAAGCCCGTATTCTCCAATTTATCATGCAATAAGTGTGCCTTAGTGTAAGAAGGTTTTGCAACATTGATTAATCCACTTCTACCCATAAGTGCCAAATAAATAGTCGAGGCTAAGGCCATAAGTGCTACATTAGTTGTTATATTGCTTGTAGCTCTTTCTCTCCTTATGTGTTGTTCGCGCGCTTGAAACGTTAGCACAAAGCCTTTATTTCCTTTGGAATCTGTAGTCATACCGCAAATTCTTCCTGGAATTTTCTTTAATAAAAAATCCTTAACTCCTATAAATCCAAGATATGGACCTCCAAAGTTCACTGGAATACCAAAAGACTGTCCTTCGCCTACTACTATATCAGCACCATAATTTCCAGGCGGTTCTAGTATTGCAAGGGAAGTAGGCTCGATAACACAAACGATAAAGAGTGCGCCTACTTTGTGTGCCTGTTCGGATAGATGCTGTAAATTCTCAATGTTTCCATAGAAATCAGGGTTCTGAGCAATTACACATGCTGTGTTCTCATCGATCTCATTTACTAGCCTGAGATCTGCTCCTTCACAATACGTTTTCAAAACTTCAAAATATTGAGGGTTTAGTCCATCCTTAACAAAAATGCAGTTCCTTCCCTTATAAGACGAAGAGAGCAAGACTGCTTCTGCCAAGGCAGAAGAACCTTCATACATAGAAGCATTAGATACATCCATACCTGTAAGAAGGCATATGAATGATTGAAATTCGTACATGGCATGCAGAGTTCCTTGGCTCATTTCTGCTTGATAAGGTGTGTATCCTGTAAGGAATTCTCCTCTCATTAGCAAATGATTTACTGCGGATGGAATATAATGATTATAAGATCCAGCTCCAATAAAGTATTTCATGATCATATTCTTTTGAGACAAATTCCTCATATGTTCTACCAGTTCAAGCTCACTCATAGGCTCAGTGAGGTTCAGTCTTTCTTTAAGAGGAGGCTTCAAATCCATGATCAAATCATTTATTGATCTTGCTCCAATTTGCTTTAACATTTCTTCTCTATCGTTTTCAGTTATAGGTATGTAATCCATGATATAATGTGCAGTTCTATACGAGTTTTAATTTATAATATAAATATTATGTATATTGTTGGTTGTGATCACTATGACATTTAAAGAAAAAAGAAGATATACATTATCATTTGGTGGAGGGAGAGACACACAGACACCGCTGCCTCAGGACTCTCTGCTGATTATTCCAAATTACTTAACAAGATATCTAAGAAGATATCAAAGGATAGCTTTGACTATTGCAAGTTATATAATATCAAGAGAACAGAGACCAATCTATCAGATAATACAGGAAGAATATTATCAAAGTATTAAGTAAGAAAATTTTGCAAACTTTTAGTGCTCTAGTAATAATAATATAATATTAAAAAACCTTTGTTCTTCAAACAAGTAACATGAGAGATAAATTATCAGTCATGAATAATTTCTGCAGATCTGAAACGTTAGAAGCCCTCTGCATAAATGGATTAGAACTTGTAATATATATAGGATATATCTGGTATGTTTCTTCAAATGATATACAGTTAAAAGGAAAAGAGCTGCTGGATAGAGCGTCTACATAATAAACAGACAAAAATAGAAAATCTTATTTCCAATTTAAGAGAAATAATGAAGAATATCTTAAGATAAAAGAGGCACTAGAAAAGTAAAAGGAGTTTAACAAATGGTAACCTACTCTTGAAATTTGCTGCTGCTTCAGTAATTGGCTCATTAAGAAGCAACTCTAAATTATACGATATAAAATTGAATAATATTTCAGATGAAAATACTTCTATTTCTATGTGTCTAAATATTTTTTCTTAATATCACTAGGACAACGATAACTGCAACAACCATTTATCTACATTAATGATGAGCCTTATGCTGCTTTGATATTAGAAGAGGCTGAAAAGACTTACAATAAGTTAACAACAAAACTGACAAATACATTATAGCAGCAGCTGCTATTAGAACATCAACGTTGCCATCAATAAGTAACAGCCAGAAACTAAGTCATAAGAATGATACATATGATGAAGTAGAAGAAACAAGATATAATAATGAAACAGAAATTTATAACAATAACTAAGAGCAACCAATTCTAGTATCATATATACTATAGGAGGAGGATATAAAATAGTACAAAATTCCTTATCAGTTAGGTGTTTATCTGTATTATGGAATATCGATGCATAATCATCAGCATCTTAAAACAAATAATATATCAAAATTAGCCGTTATTGCATTATCAATTGTATTAATAACAGGAATATTTCTTCTTCCTGCAATTCATCTTGGAGTATACGGACAACAACAACAACCACCACCACCGCAGCAACAGAATCAGATTCTTCCCGCCCAAGTAATCAAACAGATTGCACAGCAAGTAGCAACTACAAATCCTGGTACTAATGCAACTCATGTATATCAAATACTTGTACAATTAGCAAAACAAACAGCTCAAACATCAAGTCAAACAGAGGCCATAAAAGATATTCATCAGATATCTTCACAAGTTACCGCATATCCCTTTGGTACTGTATCACAATCATTAGCTCATTTAGCGCAACAACCATCAGCATCTAGTGATGGTGGTAGAAGTAGAAGTAGTAGTACTAACGCAATTCAGGTTGCACAACAGATCGCACAAGAGAAATCCAGCACCGGTCAAAATATATCAGAATCAGTAATTACCAAAGCGGTTCAAATAGCAACAGGAGCCAACTCAAGCAACGTAAAACAACCTGTAAGACATGCAGCACAACTATTGGCCAATAGAGCAGGTGTCCCAGTAGAAAAGGTCGAAGCAGTGATTATACAAATAGCTTTGCAAATTTCCCAAGAACAAGGAAAAGCTATCACTGCACAATCTTTATCCCATATTGTAAATCAAATAGCACAAAATCCAAATGGAGTTATAGCACAAGCAATACTAAAGATTGTAAAACAATACGCAGATGATAATGGTAAAACCGGTAAAACGGTAAATATTATTGACAATATGATGAAAAGTGGTGGGGGAAATAGCAAAACAATACCCAAGATGATAGGTGATAGAGGAGAAGAAGGCGGACGTGATGGACCGCTACAATCATCTAACTCCGGCCTAGAACCAGATAATGATAAAGGCAGCGATGATGGTGTCGTAAAAGTTAGTAGAGAAGATGGTAATGATAAAGGCGGTAATGATAAAGGCGGTAATGATAAAGGCAGCGATGATGGTGTCTCTGTTATTTCTTTTCTTACAAAACAAAAACAAAAACTAAATTGTTTCATAGATATTATAGTAAATAGCATAGATACAGGAAAAACTACTTTTAGTAGTAGTGATCTTATTAGATGCTAACAAATAACTGTTGAAATTTCAAAGTTGATTAGTATAAAATATGGCTGGAATGGAGGCTTGATTGTTGAACTGATATATCATATCATTAAAATCTTATCCCAATACTTCAGAGCTTTGTAGAGGACATCAAGCAGCATAATTAATTCGTTTATCATCATTTATTATGTGTATGAGTCAACTCATCGTATTAACTGATGAGTCTTAAAAATGACTGCTACTGCTG
>DASQYF010000268.1:0-2832 GCA_035639375.1 Nitrososphaeraceae archaeon | reverse complement strand
TCAAGGATAAAACACACGTCCTAGATTTAGATAACTTGTTAATGTATCATCAGGACGATTAACTTAAACAAGTCTTTGCTGCAAAAGGAGAGCCTGCCAAATACGAGTTGTGTGTCATTTTCTCCATTCAGCATTAATATGCAATCAATCAGCGGTTTTATAGTTAGTATAAACAATGTTAATGTTCCTTACATTTTAGTAATTACTTTTGATGTGAATTCCTTTAGAATCTGCTCATCTAATTTAATAAAATGAATTACAAAATGACTAACACCGATATTGGCGTATTCATTTAATCCTTTAACAATCTTTTCAGGTGTTCCTACTGTAATCCCGTCAACAAGGTATTGAATATATTCTTGAATTGTTTTATCTTTTCTTTTGTATTGTCTTAGTGTCTGGCTAATTTTCTCTTCAGATTCTATTAATATAGCTGGTAGCACTACAGAGTATTCTATTTCATCTTCGTTTCTACCAATAGAATTACAATGTTCCTTTACTAAAGAAATTTTCCTTTTCATTTCTTGTGGCGAACCAAAGAATAGATTGTATCTGTCTGCATGCTTTGCTACAACCTTTAGCATATACTTTTCTCCTTCTCCTCCCACCATTATTGTCGGATAAGGGTATTGAATTGGTTTAGGTTCACAAATTGCATCTTTTACTTTGAAATAGTTGCCTTCAAAAGAAGATGTTTTCTTTGTCCACATTGCTTTGATAATGTTTAATGATTCGTCTAACTGTTTGATTCGAATAAGATTTGATGGAAAGTCATAGCCATATGCATTATATTCTTGCTCATACCAGCCGGCACCTATACCTAATTCTGCTCGACCATTGCTTATAACATCCAAAGTCGAAAGCATCTTTGCCAACAATGCTGGATTACGATAAGAGTTACATGCAACTATCTGACCTATCTTTATCTTGTCTGTAATTGCTGCTATTGCAGATAATAATGTAAAGCATTCAAAAATATTCTTTTCTACATCATCTCTATAATGAGGAATAAGATGATCGTAAGCATAAAGAGAATCAAAGCCAAGGTTATCGGCTGCTATCGCAATGGATTTTGAGAATTCATATTGTTTAACTGGATTGTTTTCTTGTTCTAATGGAAGGTCTCCACCTCGCCATCCTTGAGGTATGGTTAATCCAAATTGCATTTTGTATTGTTTTTAAATGTCATAGTCTAATATACTATTGTTAATGGTATAGTAGGTCCTTCCGTAAATATTTTAAATCTAATTGCTAGTCATCTATCCTGTAAAGAAAAAAGACAATGTGACAAATCACAAATGACAAACAAACTGGAGAGTGTTGTAAATCCTTTTCAAAACTGCGACTTTACAAAATGACATGTAGACCTATTTGTAGTCAACAACTGTTCTAGATGTATTCTTTTCAATCTGAAAAGATATAAAAAACTATTAAAAGGAGTGTAAACAATGCGGAACTGTGTGATTTGACGAATTCTAATGCTAGATTCTCTCTTGTTCGTATCTGTATTGTAACAGCATTAGCTCTTAGCCTAATAATAACATCTATTGGTTTTGTTAGTTTATCGTCGACATCATCAACTTCTCAACAAAAAAAACATGTCGTACTTACAGCCATGCTTGATGACCAAGGTGATCCCCCAAGGTTATTGAATATGCTGTTTCAGCCTGCATTGCAGGAATTGAGAGCACGACACCCAGAGCTGGACATCAAGCTAGACTACAAGCCTATTCCATATCTGAATTTACATACACAGTTTTTAAAGACAATCACCAACCAAACTCCTGTTGATATATTAACTGTAGATCAAATCTGGCTTGGAGAATTTGCTGAGAAAGGACTTCTAACAGATCTTACAGAACGTGCTAATACCTGGGGAAGACAGAAAGACTGGTATCAAGCAAACTGGGATGGTGGAGTTTATAATGACAAATTTTATGGCATATGGACAGTAGTTGATGTAAGAGGAATATGGTATTGGAAAGATTTACTAAATGAAGCAGGCGTAGCTCCTGATTCTCTAAAAACATGGGATGGATACATTGAATCTGCAAAGAAGCTCAATGCTATACTAAGGCCTCAGGGGATAGAAGGAGTCCATCTCATTGCCGCCGGACATTCTCCAGATATGTCCTTTTATCCTTATTTATGGGAGCTTGGAGGAGAAATAATCAAACTAAAGAGCGGACATCCAACAAAAGGAGTTTACTGGTTTCCAGCATATAATAGTACAGAAGGAGTTAAAGCTCTGGGATTCATAAAAGCTCAAGTTGATGCTGGTATAAAACCACAGAGAGAGCATTTTTGGGGTAAGGAATTCTTCAATAGAAAATTTGCTGTGATGTTAGAGGCATTGCAGAATCATGTAAGGGACGATTATAATGTAACTACTCCTGAGAAAGTAGAAGAATTTGAACAGAAAGTTGGCTTTCTACCAATGTTTCCTGTACCCAACCAAGGTAACAACAATGCTACCTTGATGGGTGGATGGCTACTAAGTGTCCCTGAGATATCCAAAAATAAGGACTTAGCATGGGAATTAATTACAATAATTGAAGAACCTAAAATACTTGCTCCTATGCATGAAAAATACGGGCTACTTCCAACACAGATACCAATCGGAGAAGGTCCTTATGCAGCAAAGTTAAACCAAACGATCCCATATTACGATGAATTAATATCTATGATCCCTATAGGACATAGCAGGCCTAACATACCAGAATATCCTCAGATAGCTGATAATATAAAACAAGCAATAGATGAGGTTTACTTTGGTGTTAAGGAACCTAAGCAGGCATTAAATGATGCTGCTGCAAAGTCTGCAAAGGTCTT
>DASQYF010000267.1:0-7130 GCA_035639375.1 Nitrososphaeraceae archaeon | reverse complement strand
GTGTGTCCTACTGGCTACAAAGATTGACTGGAGTATTCCTGCTAATCTATTTTATAGGCCATGTTTACGAAACTAGCTCTCTAACTAGAGGCCCAGATGCATGGAATGCTATGTTAGAGTTAACTCAAACACCATGGGGACATCTTTTCTTAATATTGGTGATAGGAACGAGTACTTTCCATTCCGCTAACGGTATTAGATTGATATTTACCGAGGCGGGTAAGGGATTGGGCAAACCTGGAAGACCGGACTATCCTTATGATGCCATGTCACTTAACTATCGACAGAAGTCAGGCATATGGGTTGCATTAATATTAGCTGCTGTAGCAATGCTTTACGGGTCTAGTGTGCTCCTTGGCGGAGAATAGAAAATAAAAGAAGATGTAATGATGAAGACAAGAAATGTAATACTGCATGAAAGTCAAATAATGAAAATACATTATATTACAGCAATAGCAGCCCTATTTGTAGTCGCTGTGCATATCTTAATGCGTCTAATAATGCCATATGATATGAGCCTGCAGTACGAAAATGTAGTCGTAAACTATCGTAATATCCCATATGCACTTCTGCTGGAGTCAATACTCGTACTTATCGCAATTCATGGTTTTAACGGCCTACGAGTCATTTTGCTTGAATTGAGACAGAATAAGACATGGGAAAACGGCATTACAATATTTACTATAACTGCTATGATAGCCATAATTGCATATGGTACTAGAACAATAATAATGGCTAACCAATTAGGATTAGAGTAAAATGAAGGAATTTATCAAAAAAATAGGAATAATAAAAAAAAATAGGAATGGAAAAGAAGATGACATTAAAAAGGAGATACTTCGCGATAATATTGTGATAAATGTATTCCGTGCTAACAGAACCAAGGGAGATTCTGCTAGCTACGATTCCTTTGAGGTACCAGTACAGCGTTGGACAACTGTCCTTGACGCTCTTCTTTATGCAAAGAGTTATCATGACAGTAGCATTGGAATAAGATACTCATGTAGGATGGCATCATGTGGATCTTGTGGAATGAAAATTAATGGAATTCCAAGACTTGCTTGTTATACAAAGATTTCGGAGTTAGAAGGCAGTACAATCACATGTGAACCTCTTGCAAATTTCCCTCATATCCGAGATCTAGTAACAGACTTTTCACAATTTTTTGATCACCATAAAAAAATGCAGCCCTACATACATAACGAAAATAGTGATATGACGGACAAGAAAGGATTAATAGAATTCAAACAGAGTCTGGAAGATGTTGATAAATATTTACAGTTCTCCTATTGTATCAAATGCGGATTATGTTACTCTGCATGTCCTACTGTAGCCACAGATACGAAATTTCCTGGTCCCCAGGCTCTGTCACAGGCTTATAGATACTATGCAGATACGCGGGACAATGATACAAAAGAGCGATTGAACATTGTGGATGAGAAACACGGTATTTGGAGATGTCATTTCGCTGGATCATGTAGTGCAGTTTGTCCAAAAGGAGTAGATCCAGCACTGGGTATTCAATTACTCAGAGGTCATCTTATGGGATTTTCAAAAAACGAAAAGAAAATAGCAAAACTTTACAATCAAAGGGAAAAGTGATAACAAAGGAAGGTTCAATAATTTCATTCTATCTTTGCTAATACGCTAATATTTTGAGGTTCTAAAACCTAAACCGATGAGATGACGATTAACTGACTACTGTGTGTTTATAAATGTAATGACAACATTCCAATATGCTCACTCATATTAAATCCTCGATAATTTACAAATTTAGGATTTAGGTGGAAGCTGGCTTTCATTTACTTGCTTATTTATCGCATCAGCCATGAAGTGGTTACTAACATTGACTTTGACACCTTCAATACCTTGAACTTTATAGACATTATCTCTAACGTCTTGAGCAATCTTGAAACCAAACACCGCTGGGCAAAATGGGCTAGTCAAGTGTAAATCAATATTTACCTTACCTGACTTAATGTCAACGTTGTCAACTAATTCTAATTCCATTATAGACACTCCAATCTCTGGATCCACAATCTTAGTTAATTCGTCAAATATTAATCTACGAGTCTGCTGCATGTCCTGACTCATAATAACATAAGTTTGTAAAACCCTATTTAACTATTGCATATAAGTGGGAAAAGATAACGTTTATGGATCATAACTGGTAAAATAAACATCAATGTGTTAATGAGATTTTGATTCTTTCTAAGCAATGGCAGAGTTTTCTTCTATTTAATACGTTAAATAAACCCATTTTACTAGTTCAATTTATGTATCGATCAAGACCACGAGGTACACTCGATGATGATACTTTGAAGTTTCTCTCTTCAATGGATGCTGATCAGGATATTTTATTTTATGATATAATAGGAAGCGAAGCGCATTCTATGATGTTATACGATATTGGCCTTTTGTCTATGCCAGAATTAAAAAAAATCTTGCAAGCCTTGGAGAACATTAAAAAGGATACCACACAGCTAGAAACAGACAATTTTGAAGATATTCATGAATCACTAGAATCGTTTGTTATAAAACAGGCTGGCATCGATGCAGGCGGAAAAATGCATACTGGAAGATCAAGAAATGATCAGGTAATACTTGACATTAGAATGAAGGTGCGTGATGATATTAACAATATTTGTCTAGCAATTATTGATCTGATTGATTCACTATTGAAGAAGGCAACCGAGAATAAAGAAGCTTTAATGCCTATGTATACTCATCTTCAGCAAGCTCAGATAGGAACCTTTTCTCACTATCTTTTATCCTATGTCGACGCACTTTTTAGAGATATGGATAGGCTTTATATCATATATGGAAGAATCAACCAATCCCCTCTAGGCGCATGTGCGATAGGTGGTTCAAGCATTAACATTAATAGAAGAACAACTGCTTTTTTTTTAGGTTTTGACGGAATAATAAGAAATTCTGTTGATGCAACTAGTTCGCGGGATACGCTTATAGATTTTATATCAGGGATCTCAATCTTCATGACTACGTTAAGTAGATTGGCAGAAGATTTTATTCTCTGGTCTACTTCTGAGTTTGGATATCTGGAGCTCTCCGATGAATATAGTTCAACCTCCAGTGCAATGCCGCAAAAGAAGAATGCAGATCCTTTAGAACTTATCAGGGCAAAAGCATCATCTGTTTTTGGTAATTTGGTAACGATACTCTCAATTGTAAAAGCTCTACCATCTGGATATAGCAGAGACTTGCAAGAATTAAAACCTCATATATGGAACACATCAAGTATTGCGCTTGAATCTGTAAAGATAGTTAACAGAGTTGTAACTTCAATTGACGTTCATAAAGAGAGGATGCAACAGGCAGCAAATAATAGCTATGCTCTCTCTGTAGATATCGCAGAACAATTAGTTGTAAAGAAAGGAATGCCGTTCCGTCTTGCACACAAACTAGTCGGATCTCTTGTTGAGAAATCAGCTCGTGAAAATAAAGGCCAGATTACAATGTTAGAAGAGCAAGATATTAAGCAGATATTGGAAAAAATCGAATCAGATCTGCAACCAGCCGAATTAATGCATTTGATCCGAGAAATCACTCCCCAAAGATCTCTTGAATTACGGGTCTCTTTTGGCTCTCCAAATTTAAAGGAACAGGAGGAAATGATTATATTTTCTAGGCATAGGCTCGCAGCTTATAAAGAGGGGGTTCCAAAACGGAAAAAGCATGTCGATGCCGCCTTCCAAAACCTTAAGAGATCTGTCGAAAATTACTTAACAGACTGATGTTAATAAAGATAAGAATTTATGATAAATGAACTTTGCAAAGCATATAACGACAAAAGATTGATTGCATCGAGCCAATATATATTTTATATTTCATGATTAAGATAAAGAGAATGGGCATATATTGTCTTAATGAAAACAAGAGTTAGCCCGGCCCAGATTCGAACTGGGGTCAAAGGCTCCAAAGGCCTCTATGCTTGGCCACTACATTCAGCGGAATTCATTTTCCTCTACCGGGCTTCCGGGCGTATTTTCGTATATTTTACTAACTTTAGAATGTTACGCACCGTTTGTTATAAATCTGAACATTTTATCAATAGGGTCATCCATACTATCAAGGATATGTCTAGCTCTGTTCTTTTGGTTGCTAACATAATCTTTGTCTGATAGCATCATCTTACTTAGCCGAACAAGATCTCTCGAACCAATAGCTCGTTTTACTAGACCTGAATTGATCAAGTACTTTTCAACGTAAAAGCGAACAGGAGCGATAGAAATGCTAGGTTTTCCAAGTAATGATGCTTCAGCTGTCATTGTACCTCCAGCCCCAATAAATAAGTCCGCTAATGATATTAGTAGGATCCCGTCAAGGACATTCCGCATAACATAAGCTTTTCTCTCATATCTTTTTGTAATTTCCAATATCTGGTCTTCATATCTGCATAAAATAATAATGTTCGTTGCCACAGATAAATTATCGACAATAGCATCGACCATAGAAATAGTGTTTTCTATCTTCTTGTCTGCAATATAGGAAGCTTTTGTCTCTTCTAATCTAATCAAAATGTTCTTTTTTGATACTTCAAGACCGATTTCATTGACCAAATCGGATGTCAAGGATGGTAATAAAGGGTATCGTTTGAGCCATGCAGCAGCATCCAATGCTCGATATCTTGTTATCCTACTTTTCGGAATCCCAAAGGTATTCCATGCAGAATAAGGTATAATCCAAGGAGAAAACAGATGGTCCATAAGCGGTATTGTAAGTCTTGCAACGGCTTCAGCATGTGGCGAATCATTAAATCCAATATGTCTGATTCCAAGTCCAAATGCAACCCTAGATGCTTCGGGTGATGAAAAAGCTATTGCAAGATCAGGCTCAAATTGCTTTATCAGGTGGGATAACTCAAATATTCTATTAGCACTTTCACACAATTTTTCATATTTTCCTGCTCCGCCGTGTCTTCCAACAATTTTGAGGTCAATTTGCTTAATCTTTGACAGCTCTACTACCTCTCTATATTTTCTAGATGTGCATAATAGTTCATGACCAGCTTCCCTAAATAAATCCATTGCAGGTTTAAAAAACATCACCTGTTTTGGTGTTAAAATGTCAAACCAAATTCTCAAAGATAATCCAATAAATGAGTTGTAATGGAAAAACCTTTTCTTTAACCCTACTTTAGATAGGTCAGGAGATTGGGGCGATGCTTCTGGAGGAAGGTCATTATATAGTTTGAGCGCTAGATCAGTGTCGTCAACAACGATAACAGCGGCAGTATATGGATTAAGTACAGAAGGCTATCGTATTGCCTCTTCTATTGCAACTAAAGGCTCGAAGGTTTCATTAATCGATGAATCTGCTCGAATGGCTATAACATTAAAGCCAGATATTGCTCGGACCTACCCTAATGTAGGCTCTTTGATCGAGGATGAACCATTACTAGCTCTCGAACCAATTGACGTTGCAATTAATGAAGCTGCCTATATATTTTTCGCGCCACGAATTCGGAAGATCGGACAAGAGGTAAAAAGTGATGTGACATCCAAGTTTAAGGATGCAATTAGAGCATTGAAAAGAGGCTCTTCAATTATTTATACTCTTCCCACAGGCATTGGAGGAAGTAACGAAAACATTGCATTAATTGAACATATAACCGGTATGTCAGTAGGCAAAGATATTTTCTATTATTATATGCCGATCAACACAGATGCTATTATGGGCTCTGAAACTTTGATAGGTTCATTAAAATCCAGACAGGATACACAGATCACCAAAATGCTATATGATCCTAACATGCATGATAAATTGAATTATGTAAATGTAATTTCTGCAGAGTTCGTTCATTCTATCAAGGTCTTAGGGCATTATACTGGCATGGCCAGCATCTTAGAAATTTGTAAACATGCCCACGATGCTAACATCCGTAGGGAAGTAATGCATCACGGATATAGAGAGATATATCTGGATGATGTTGCAAATGGATTATATGATCTAAGGGCAATTGGTTCATCTTTAGGTGGCGCAGGACCTTTGATGTATCTCGTTAACGGTGCTCTCAAAGGCATAGAAGGTTATATTAAGCACCTAATAGATGAAATTAGGGACATACTACGGAAACGCGACTTAAAGGCAAGTAGGACTAAAGTTGCCATCGCTTGGACATTAGATCCAAATGAGATGAGAGGAGACAAGATAGAATTACTCTCTTCCCTTGAATCAAAACTGAGAGATTATATAGGAGATGTTGACCGCCAGCAAGGTATCACGTTTGACCTATATCCTACTGATAAAACTATGATAGTCGTAGCTTGTTCTAAGTATGATTTTACCAAAGTTACATCTAAAAATAAACAAAACTCAGATTTTATCTTGATGAAAGCGAATCCTGTATGCGAAACTACTTTTGATAAAATTTCATCAGAAAAATAATTCAAGCCATTTTGGCTGATTAACATTTTTCTAACCAGTTGTAAATTTCATAATAATACATAATAATCTTTGGGAATGTTAAATAGTCGAAAGAGAAATTAGATGCTATAGTAATACAGTTATTCATATTATAATCTGCATTAATTTGGTATAACATTACTTTAGACTAATGTGACGATAAGCATAATTGCCAAAATCCTTTCTATCATTATTCGCCTCTAGAATATTCTTAAGCACGGTGGCTCATGACATAATAATGGGTAGAAACATATTTGCTATTTATCCCACCCTTGAAAGCACGCTACTGATATCAATGGGTTATATATGGACGTTCAATTCACCTGCTATAACCAAAATTTTATCGTCCATGTGAGTCAGAGAAGGTGCCAATTATAACATTGACACCGTTATGTATGTTTCCAACCTATTCAAAATAATGGGTCTTGCATTTTTAGCAAACATTGCTACTATGAAAATAGTTTACTAGGCCGGGAATATTAGTATAATTTATTATAATTACTGATATGATTATCACCATATCACTATCTATATAGCTATTTTCTAGTTCATCCATCTTATTTTTTTATATTCTAAAGATGCCAAGGATTTCCATGCTTTATAATTTTTTCAGGAAGCTTGTTATTCCATCGTTTCAGAAAGTCAATATCTGTTTGCTTTTCTCGAAGTTCATCTGGCAACATGACTGGAATCTCCTCGATGAT
>DASQYF010000266.1:0-3183 GCA_035639375.1 Nitrososphaeraceae archaeon | reverse complement strand
AATAATGATAATAATGATAATAATAATTAACGATCGCAATATTTTAGAATTATATTTAGGTTAGGAGTCAACTGATGATAGTTAGCTAATAAAAGCTAATCCCATTTTTAAATATCATTATCAGTCTGACTTTTAATATTTCTATTGTACCTTAATATCATGATCAAAAAAAATAGAATATGTAATTCTTCAGTTTTTGTATTAACTGCTTCTTTTGATAGTGGAGTTATTGAATAAAAATGCTAGAAGAATATCATAAAAAAAGAAACTTTACTAGGACACCAGAACCAAGAGGAAAGAAAAAGCAATCAAGAGAAAATAAAAATAAATTTGTAGTACAAAAGCATGATGCTACACGATTACATTATGACTTTAGGCTTGAAGATAAAAAAGAAGGAGTATTGAAATCTTGGGCTGTACCAAAAGGAATTTCTCTAGATTCTAAAATTAGGAGGCTTGCAGTTCTAACAGAAGACCATCCATTAGATTATTTGCTTTTTGAAGGTGTTATTCCAGAAGGAAGCTATGGAGCAGGTACTGTAATTGTATGGGATACTGGAACCTATACATCGGAAGGAGAAATCTCGGAGCAATTTGAGAAAGGTAAGATTACTTTTACCTTATTTGGTCAGAAATTAAGAGGAAGATTCTCGTTAGTCAGAACCTCAGAAAAAAATCAATGGCTTTTGATAAAAGCAAGTGATGAGTTTGCTTCTAGCGAAGATTTGACTATCACAAGACCTGAGTCTGTTTTGAGTAGAAGAACAAATGAGGATTTAGAAAGATATCATTACAAAAAGGACAAAAGTTCTTTTGCTAAAGCAGTCAAAATAACTGAAAAAGTAACCAATCAGGTAAGAAAAAAAGAAGAAGGAGAAAAACATACTGACGATTATGCCCCTGCTACCCGTGGTACCGATCAACAAGAAGAGTTTCCTACTAAAATTAAACCAATGTTATCTACATTAGTTAATGAACCATTTAACAATAAAGACTGGGTTTTTGAAGTCAAGTGGGACGGTGTCCGCTCTATACTCTTTTTTCACAAGACTAAAGGGATATTAGAAATGCAGTCAAGAAATGGTAAATCAATTACCCATAGATATCCAGAAATAGTAAATGCATTAAAACCGATATCATCAGCTATAAAGTGCAAAGAATCAGCCATTTTAGATGGTGAGATTGTCGTGTCAGATAAAAAAAATGGTATTCCTAATTTTCAAGATCATCAGAGAAGAATGAATATTGATAATATTAAGGAAATTGAAATTTTATCGAGACAAATACCAGCCACTTATTACTTTTTTGATATTCTTTATCTTGACGGAAAGAACTTGCAGAGCTTATCATTTTTAGAAAGAAGAAGGCTTTTATCGGAGATTATTGAAGAGAATAGTCGAATAAAAATATCTGATTTTATTGAAGAAATAGGTAAGGAAATTTTTGATAAAACTAAAAGTATGGGCTTAGAAGGGATAGTAGCCAAACACAAACCAAGCAAATACTTACAAGGAATACGATCGAGAGACTGGCTAAAGATTAAGAATATTAAGACTCAAGACTGTATTGTAATAGGTTACACTAAAGGAGAAGGAAATAGAGAAAAGTACTTTGGCTCACTTCTTCTTGCAGCTTATGATTCAAAGAGTAAATTGCGATTTGTCGGTCATACTGGAAGTGGATTTGACTTTGATCAGCTTGGGAAAATATATGAAAAGCTTCAAAAGATGAAGGTTGAAAAATGCCAAATTAGCTATGTACCGTATACGAACCGGGATCCCGTCTGGATTAAGCCAGAGCTTGTTGCAGAAATAAAGTTTAGTAACTGGACTAGTGAGAAAATTATGAGGGCTCCTATATTTCTTAGATTTAGAGAGGACAAAATGCCAAAAGACTGTATAATAGAAGAAGAGATAGAAAAACAGACAGAAGAGATAGTAAAACAACAACAAGAAGAAGAAACAGAGAAGCATCATAATAATTTGTACTCAGCTCCTTATTCTTCCTCCTCTTTCTCCTCTTTTTCAAACCTCGATAAAGTATTCTGGGATAAAGCCAGAGATCAACTGCAACTTACAAAAAAAGACTTAATAGAATACTATGACAAAATTAGTTCTTATATTCTTCCTTATCTTAAAGATAGGCCATTATCATTAAGTAGATATCCTGATGGAATTAAAGGAAAGTCATTTTATCATAAAAATTGGAATCAAGAAAAACCAGCATTTGTGCGGACTGTAAAAGTTTATTCTGAATCAAGAGAAGACAACATAATCAATTATCTTGTATGCAATAATAAGGAGACCCTTCTATGGCTTGCAAACTTAGGTTGTATCGAGATACATCCATGGTATAGTAGAATTAATGATTTTAACTCTTGTAATGAAAAAGAGGATGTTTTATATGAAGAAAAATGTGGCTTGAATTTTCCTGATTTTATAGTCTTTGATTTGGATCCGTATATTTACTCAGGGGTAGAAAATAAAGGCCAAGAACCTGAATATAATCTAAAAGCATTTAAAGCAACAGTTGATGTAGCTTATAGTCTAAAAGAATTATTTGATGAATTAAAGATAGAGTCTTATATAAAAACGTCAGGAAAAACTGGCTTACATATTTTCGTTCCTATTGGTACCTTTTATACCTACAAGCAAACTAGAAGCTTTGCAGAAATCATAGGTAAAATTCTAAAAAGAAGATATCCGCAAAAAATTACAATGGAATGGGATACTACTAAAAGGAAAGGAAAGGTATTCTTTGACCATAATCAGAATGCTAGAGGAAAAACAATAGCATCAATTTTTTCAGCAAGACCCTCTAGTTTAGCTACTGTATCTATGCCCGTTAGATGGGAAGATCTGTCAAGCATACTTCCAACAGATTTTACTATACTAAATGTTCCTCAAATTGTCAAAAAGTCAATAAATCCATGGCAAGACATACTAGAAAAGAAGCAAGACATAAATAAGATTCTTGAAAATGTTTCAGAGATCTTTGTATAAGATGAAAACATTCCTGTTTTTCCACCTTCTTTCTTCCTCATCCATCACCAACTAATCAACTATAGCCTGTTACTGCCTATAGGTAACATTCAATCATAGAGTTAGTTAGTTGTTACTGCAATATCCAATCCAATTGCTTGCTCAGCGTAGAATGGGGTAGGAGGACGTAATTCCTCATTCG
>DASQYF010000265.1:0-3551 GCA_035639375.1 Nitrososphaeraceae archaeon | reverse complement strand
AGACAGGTACGAACAAAACTTCTAGTCTCATATCCATTATTACAGAACCTGGCACTCGGTTTGTTATAAGTATGATGAGTACATTGCTTTGCCATTGAGTGATCTCTTTGCCTACTTAATCTATAACCCCTGCAATTTCATGGCCAGGAACCCTTGGATGTTGGATGCCTGGGAATAGTCCTTCTTTAGTAAAGGAATCACTATGGCATACGCCGCATGCTTGTACCTTGATACGAACTTGTGTAGCACCTAGTTCTGGAATATATCTCCACAATTTCAAAAGGCCCATTTGGCTTGGAGACTTGGACAAAACGACTACTAACCATTACTCATATGACTGATAGTTTGTCTTGGTTAAAATGGTTTTCTCCAACCTAAAAGGGTGTAAAGAGAACATTGGCGCAATAATAGTATGTCTAGTTTTATAGCAAAGACGCGGGTTATTATAATAGAGGAATAGGATTAAGAGAGAGTTTCAAAATAGAAAACCTTTAAAGCTTAGAATATTGTTTCTATCTAATAGGAACCTACTTTTAGCACCAATATCGGCACTAATCCTTCTGGACCCATATTAATTTTAATTCGAATTCCAAATGATTAATACTAACAGTTGCATTATATCCAAAGAAAACTAGGTGCCAAGTAAAACTGTCGACCGATGTATTCTTCATGGAGAGTCAATATGCATAGCACAGATAAAGTAGATAGTGTCTGGTATAAACTAACGAGAGAGATGAACATTTGTAGCAATATGGTAAAATTATATTATTTATTCTCTATCATAAAAAAATACGAATAACATGTAAACTGTAACCGAAATAACAGCTACTACTATTGCTCCTGTAATTGAAAAGGGAAGAAGCATAAGTTCAAAAACCCCACATAATATACAAAATCCAATAAACATACAATTGTATGCATAGGTTGCAAATCTTGTAGTTTCGAGTATCCTTCCCGCGGCAACAGGTATTATACCCATACTTGCTACAATAAAGAAAATGCTGGACATAGCCAATCCTGTAATTACTAATTCAGAATAATTTAATATCTTGTCAATAGGTTCAAAACGAAATTCATCTTGTGATTGGAATTGCAGTTGCATTAGCACAGCCATAGTTGTA
The DNA here is from genome assembly GCA_035639375.1 of Nitrososphaeraceae archaeon. Lineage (GTDB taxonomy): Archaea > Thermoproteota > Nitrososphaeria > Nitrososphaerales > Nitrososphaeraceae > JAJNBK01. The sequence goes on along the minus strand of DASQYF010000265.1, from coordinate 2,430 downwards.
AAGGATATTCCTCCCAAAAAAACAGCTACAGTTAAAGCAGGTAGATGATTGGCGCCTGGATTAGTATTAGAAGAAGCCAACGGTAACAATATTGCTTAATTTAAAAATAAAAATTAGCTACTAATATTACTGTGTACCGTACGATGATGTTGGGTTAATTCTGGTTTAGTTTTGAATTTCATTCCGTCTATCTTGCATTGGAATTTTATAGCAAATAAATTAAATTGCATAATATACTGTTTACAATATATGTCATATTTATTATACATTCTGCTATAATTTGCCAATTTCTGATGATGATAAGAATGCTCCAATGCCAAATGATGATGACGGCGACCTTGGTTACATTCAGAATTTGCATTATATTGGAATTTGGAAATAATATGGAAATAACTTGGAAGAAAGCATATAGCAATAAAGTGCATGTTTAATGATAATATGATTGAGAAGAATAACAAGATTCTTCAACCAAACATACAACAGAAGAACCTGCAGACAGTAACATTTGCTGCAGGATGTTTCTTGGAGTTGAAGAGGCTTTCAGCCAACAAAAAGGTGTCAAGTCAACTATGGTTGGTTATACTGGAAGATCTTTTGAACAACCCACATATGGAGATGTTTGTACAGATAAAACTGGTCATGCCGAAGCTGTGCAGGCTCAGTTTGATCTGAATGAAGTTTCATATGAACAACTTCTTGATATATTCTGGTCCATCCATGATCCTACAATTAAAAATAGACAGGGTTGGGATACAGACTCTCAATATCGATCCTTAATTGCATATCATACTTTTGGTGTTATCTATAGATCAAAGTGACAATGCGTCATCATGAGCTGCTAGTACCTGTTTTGTCGCTCAGTAAGATCTTCTTGTAGCATAGACTCTACAAATTGCTGTTTTTTACTCCTACCCGCTCTAGTACTCTTAGAACTCTCTACCCAATTAGGATTTATTTCGTTACATATTCTTCCTACATGAGAACTATTCTGAAATAAAAGAACCTGTAATGAATATTATATTATTTCATGAAGACCAGAGTCTCTTTGCTTGATGCTAACTGACAGTAATAATTTAGAAACATCGTTTAAATTTCTAAAATATCTTTTATTAGAATCAAAGTAACCCTCAGAGCAAGTGGTCGGGTTTACGAATGTTAGGTAATGACTTGATTTCCGTTTATGCCCGTCCTTGCTATCTATGGGTCTTATATTAGAAAATGTGCTCTTTTTATCCTATGATGTAATTTAAGATAATTTGAGAGCTGGCTGATTTTGTCCGACATCATCCTAAACAAGCGTGATTTAAATGTGGTAGTCAATCAGATTTATAAGAATGCATCTAGGGGATTTGAACCCACGACCTCAGCAATGCTTAAGTTTTACCTAGACATAGGAAAGCCTATGTCACATCATACACATCATGATGATGCTGTTAAACTGGCACCAGACAGCTATAAGGTCGTGTTAGAAAATGACGCAGTGCGAGTCCTAGAAGTCAGAATCAAACAAGGAGCAAAAGCTGAGATGCATTCTCATCCTAGAAGTGTGGCAATTTGCTTAAATGACCAACGACTCAAGTTTACCTTCCCAAATGGTAAAACCGAGAAAGCCGACCTCGAACGTGGTCAGACAGTATGGCTCGACGGGCTCTCACACGCTGTGCAAAATGTTGGAACAGAAGATGTTAGTTCAATAGTCGTTGAACTCAAGAAATAGATGAAGTAAAGATACTATGAGATATCTTGTAATGCTTCCCGCAAAGTTTGACTGGTACACGCAGGTCCCCTTGTAATGTGAAATAAAGCTCTATTGGCATTGCTGCTAAATGTGTCCGACATTTGTTAAAATCGAATTCAGTTCAATACCGTATTTTACTAGATTGATAAAGATGGACCGGGTGGGCTACTACACTGCTAACTCTAAAGACTAAGCAGAGAGAATTCATGAACTATACGACTATCATAGAAACATTGCCTATATTTACAGACGCGAAATTTAAGGAAGCAGAGGCATTTTGCTCTTATTAATAACTGAATGAAGTAAATGGCTGCACTAATCAGGTCAAATTTGATTCACAAACCATTGGCCCCATGCCAATCTTGTCTCTAACAATCAAATCTAGATAGGAATGTACATAATCTGATAACACTCCTAGTCTGTTAGGATTAACTCTCATACGAAATAACGATAATGGGATGAATTAATAATATTATAGATAACTCAAAACATAAACTGATCGTATCAAACTAATAACATAATGTAGTAATCTTATTTATATTATTGAACAATAATTGATCTAAAATATATGTCTCCGTTTCCTGTTGTAGTATCGCTCCATACTATATAGCTGTTATCTCGAGATGTTGCTATACGAGATAAGATAGAACTTCCTTGGTTGTTACTTAAATTAACAGCTTGACTGAAATTTC
>DASQYF010000264.1:0-7212 GCA_035639375.1 Nitrososphaeraceae archaeon | reverse complement strand
AGAACAAGCTGGCAGTAATATCAGTTCCTAATTTAGATTTTTTGTGTATGTATGTATGTATGTATGTATATTTATATATCGAATTATTTACATAACATAGAAAACATTATAATATTAACAATAAAAAATGTTGTCATAACGAAATACATCAAAGTTAGTTTGATAAAATACAAAGTAATCTGTTGTTAATTATCGTAACAGAGATAATCCTTTTATTTTTTTATTTCTTCTAGGTAGACCATTAGGTCAAAATGATAAAAATTTACTCCCTTAAATACAGGAGATTAAAGATAAACTGATATGAAAAATTTGTCGTTTTCAATATCATGAACAAGAACACGCTGATCGATAGTAGATTATTCAAGCACTCTTACTTTAAACCATATTCATCGACTTTCAATATAGAAATTAGAAGAATGTTTGGAATATCAACATTCTGATTCTTCGTTACCGATATTCGTTTAGGTAGAACTATAAAAAATGACCGCGTGAATCATTAATCTTGCATTTATCCTCGAAAGGATTAAAGTTCTTGAATTTACGCTAATCCCTAAATATGACAATCGAATATTTATGAAGGAATTCTCGGCTGCCTAATAAAAATAATCATAAATCGAACATTATGCAGGATATCAAAATAGTTATAGTTTTTTCGATACCAATTGTTAACCCATCATCTTCTACCTCTTATCTAGTATGACAGAGATATATGCCTATCAGTAATATGTTAAATGCTACTACATGTATTACCGGCAGTACAAAATGTAAATTATATGGCTTTTTCTATATAACGAATATAAATAACCCCAATTAGAATGTCCTCTGCTGTCAGATGAGATTAATCGAATATCAAGGTAAGGAGTTGTTTGATCATTATGGCATTAGAATTCCGAGGGCATATCTTGCAAATACAATCGAGGAGGCTCTGCGGGCTGCGACTAAGTTAGACTATCCCTTTATGTTAAAATCACAACTTACTGTGGGTGGAAGAGGAAAAGCAGGAGCAATATTAAAGTGCAATTCAGAAACTGAATTGAAATCCAAATTCTTTGAACTCTTAAATAAAGAAGTAAAAGGAGAACGACCTCGTGGAGTTTTACTTGAAGAAACAGTTGGAGTTACAAAAGAACTATATTTATCTCTTTTCCTCAACAGGAGCAAGCGGTGTTATTCCCTTATTGCGTCAGCTGAAGGGGGAATTGAAATAGAAAATGTGGATAATAAAGTAATTATAGATATTCCTCTTCACGGACTAACTATGCAAACCGCAGAAAATGTAGCTCATAAGTTAGGTCTAACGAGCAGCGTGATAGTCTCCTTTGTTGATTTTACCATGAAACTTTCAAGACTTATGGAAGAAAAGGAAGCAGAGTTAGCAGAGATAAATCCTGTAGCTATACTAGGAGATAGTTCTCTCATGGCTCTTGATGCTAAAGTGATTATAGACGATAATGCGACTTTTAGACATCCTGAATTGAAAAAATATGAATATTCTTCGGAATTAGAGGAACAAGCCGAGAGGAGTGGATTCTCATTAGTGGAATTAAATGGAAACATTGCAATAATAGGTAATGGAGCTGGACTTGTAATGTCAACGCTAGACATGGTCTCAGACGCAGGCGGTGAACCAGGATCTTTTCTTGATTTTGGTGGTAGAGCTACAACTGAAACGATCTATGAAGCACTAAAGGTAATAAGCAGGTTAAAGAAAATGGATGCAATTTTGGTAAATCTGTTTGGAGGAATAGTAAAAACGACTCTTGTAGCAGAGGCCATACTTGAGGCATATAAGAATAATATTCTTGATGTTCCGGTGTTTGCAAGAATTTCTGGCGCAGAATCCGACACCGCTAAAGAAATGTTGAAGGGCAGTCATGCAAAATTATATGATACTGTTGAAGAGGCAATAGTGGCTGTAGTAGAAGAGATAAAAAAAAGGAAGGTATAGAGATGAATAAAAAATTTGATATATTTAATATTTTGATTGGAGGTACGGCTGATAACGATTTTGAGAAAAAACCTGTCATAATTCAAGGAATAACAGGTAGTTACGGTTCTACTCATACAAGACTAATGAAATCCTATGGTACAAATATTGTTGCCGGAGTAACCCCTGGAAAAGGCGGCCAGAATTTTGAAGGAACTCCAATTTATGATAATATGGCTGAAGCAGTTAAATCTACAGGTGCCAAAATATCTGGAATGTTCGTTCCCGCACCATATTTCCTTAGTGCCGCAAAGGAAGCATTAGATAATGGAATAAAATTGTTAGTTGCTGTTCCTGAACATGTTCCTATTAGAGATTCCATCACAGTTGTAGAGTATGCTAAGAGTAAGGGTGCGAAAATGATAGGACCTAATACACCAGGAGTAATTGTACCTGAGATCATGAAGGTTGGAATCATGCCTGCGCAGCCATTCAAAGCAGGAAATACAGTAGTATTTTCGAGAAGTGGAACCTTGATGTATGAAGTATCCTATAATTTAACGAAAGCGGGTTTTGGACAAAGACTATGCCTTGGCATTGGCGGAGATCCAATCAATGGAACTAATCTGATCGAAGCTTTTGATATGATAAAAGAAAGAGACGACGTTGATTCAATAGTAGTAGTGGGAGAGATTGGAGGAGACGCCGAAGAACTATTAGCAGATTATCTAATAACAACCAACCATTCTAAACCTGTAGTAGCTTATATCGCAGGCAGATCTGCTCCAAAAGAGAAGAGGATGGGACATGCAGGTGCCATAGTTTACGGCAACTATGGCTCAGCAGAATCTAAAGCAAAGCATTACGCAAAAGCCAACGTTGAAGTAGCAAGAAGACCAATTGAGATACCACAATTATTATCAAAAAAATTCATTAATAAATAATTATCAATATTTAATCCTAATAAGCGACTATGTCTAGCGCCGCAGTTATATATAGATCCTGTAACATTCTCTTAAACATTAACTACATCCGTATATGTAGATCCACACAACTGACAGATAAAACAACCTACCCATTGTCCTGTATCTCTTTTACTGTAATCTAAATTGGCAAGTGTGGCACTACATTTAGGGCAATTTCTTTTTAAGTAAGTATATCCACACGAATTACAATTTGCTTGCAGACGAGTTTCAACGATATCTTTACGTTGGCATTTTGGACAACGGTCCAATCTTCAAATGCATTGGTTTAGCAATAATAAAACGTTATCGCTTCAATAAATGCATTTATATAATTGCGATAAATGTATCTTAATTTCAAGACAACACAGTGTTTTTCAGGCAAACTTATGATAAAATCGCTATATGATTTACCGAAGATATTGATACTTCGTATCAATATAAACTCGAGTCTATAAATGAAGTCCCAATCAACAAAAAGCTTCATACAAGCGCAATTTCTTTCTACTGGATTTGTTTATTAATATAATAGAGAATAAAACAATAAATGCATCAGTTATTATCAAGAGAAATTGTTAATTTAAAACATGAATTTATAAAAAAATACAAGTCAACGGGTTTTATCTACGAGGCCATACCTTTATCCTATTCCGTCAAATTACCAATTGAAGAATATACTTTGCATATGTTGAATGAATTTGGAAAAAATAACCCGCTTTATTATAAAATTGATAATATACAGCTATTTAACATCCCATGTAGCTCCTATACAGGCGATATCAATCAGTATTGGATTAGCAGCAAAAAACATGATACAAATTATCAGCCATTTTATCCTACATGGCTTTTATCTGCATATGCACTGTCGTTGGGGGCTAAAAATTTTGGTTTTAAAGAAATTGTTGACATAGGATCCGGCGATGGAAGGATTGCTTATTGCGGTCAGCTTTTGGGAATGAAGTCGATTGGAATAGAAATTGACACCAATCTTGTAAATCTCCAGCAAAGGATATTTAATTTGAGTGGAATGGAGTATAAAATAATAAATGATGATGCCACTATTATAGACTACTCGGCACTAGATATTTCAAAACCTATTTTCTTTATTTCGGGTCTGCCTGAGTTAGGCGATATGCTCGCTATTAGCGTCCTTGAGAAAGTAAAACAAATAAGCAAGCTGCGGCAGTCTTCAGGTTTTAATTTCATGGGTAGTCATATCATGAAACAATATACGTCAGACAAGACAAAGTGGGGATGGGGAAAAATTATTGATAAATTTGATTTACAAGTTATTGACTGCCTTACGTTGCCAACGCATTGGACAAACGAACAACAATATGATACCCCATATATTTATACAAAGATGTAAATCATAAAAAATGTTGAGCAAAATATTGCACGATCTCGGAAATGAAGAGTTTTGTCCAACATATCAAAGTATGCAAAGATGCAATCCGCATAGGGCTCACAAATGTCTTGCGATTTTCATGCTCGGGAATATTCTAGATTTCATAATATAACTATCTCAATCGCTCAATTCAAATACAATCATGACCAATGTGGTTTTATCAATTTTTAATAAAGGCCGATTGAGGATTTATATGATTGCTTGAGAGTATATTTTTATGATATGTATTTCTGAACATACATGGATACAAACTGCAGCAATCCGAGGATTAACTTATTGAATACCGATTAATTCTACATATGTCATGGGATCGTAAATATGCCTTGTTATGCACGCCTTATTTGCAAATTATATTAAGGAAAATAATCGAGACGAAGATGGAAATAAAAAGAAAAGCTAAATGTTAATTTAGCGAAGCTTATTTTATGAAGGTTAATAAAATATAGTTAAATGGATAGATATTTGATATATTTAAAAAATGGTTCATATAGACCAAAAGATGCGCGATCTCTATTATTAAGAGCCAGAGAGTTGGTTTCAGACAAGAGCATTATCATACGTGATACGCGGGTATCTAAGAGCTTCATTGAATACGATACTAGTGTTCCAAAAAATAAAAAAGTGGAAGAAGTTACAAGTAATCTATTATCTATTGCACCCCTACTAGACTATGAACCGATTGCTGAGAGCAAGTTAGAAAAAGAAGAGGCCATAAAATCCGCTATAAGTTTCTTCAATACCGAGAAGTATTGGAGAGCTCATGAAGTTTTAGAACCTATATGGAAAAGTACTTACGGAAATGAAAAAGCTTTGCTGAATGGTCTTATATTGGTAGCTGCGGCTTTTGTTCACCACGAAAAAAATGAAAACGATATTTGTGTTTCAATCTTAAAAAGAGCAATAATGAAATTGGAAAGAGCAAACGGATATTACTTCGGAATAAGAGTTGATAAAATAAAAGATCTTGTTTCCGGGATAATTAAAACAGGAAATATTGAACGTTTCATTATCTAAAAATTTTTATATATATATTTATTTATGCTGGCTTTCATTTATATCCTTTTGGCGTCTCCTTCTAAGTACAATAGCGATCCCTATCAGAATCAACAGAATAGATAAGATTATGAAAAACGAGGTTTCATCTCTGACTGTTCCTTTCGGTAGAATGTAAAGAATGAATGTATAAAGCATGCTTAACATCCTTTATAGTTTTATAATCAAATATTTGGTCGTTACTGAAACATTATATTTTAATAACAACAATTTGTTAATACTTACTGTTATTTAACACTGTAATCTGCTATATTCACGGTTCTATTAATCGGCAATATACTTCAATAGATTTTTTAACAAAAAGATTTGAAATCTACCACATGCTACTTAAAAATGAAAGAGATTTTATCATAGCACTTTAGAGTCGTGGATCGATTATACCAAGCTTCCCCTGACTGTAAGAAAACACTTGTTGAATGATTATCAATATCAAATATCGTTAAACGTGAAAAGCTACCAATTTCTAAGTTAATGTCAATCGAAAAAGATATTCTTTTTCGATCTTCGATGTAAGTTAAAAATGAGCAACTAGGTGGGGAAGGGATTCGAACCCTTATAAATTCGCTGACTGTGTGTCATCTCTCTGCAGGCGAACGCATAGCCGCTCTGCCACCCCACCATATTTTTTTAGAGAAATATCCCAATATTATACTTTAAGGTACATCCTCTTGATAGAGTAAGAGTGTTACTGAATCAACCCGTTAATTACAGCGCATTCCATATAATTGCTAATTGCTAATACGATTGAGAAGATTCCTATTAGTGATTTTTTTACCTTACAGTTATAAAATATTCTTAGCAGCCAGGCGAATATCTTCAGATTTTATGGTCTTTCTACCCGCATGAAGTGACAAATCTACAGCTTGGCGTGCTATTCTATCTGCGATATCTTCTAGAACTTTCCGTAGCTCATCTGCTGCTTCATCACTTACTCTCTCTGCCCCTGATTTTTTTATCAGACGATACATAGTGGCTAGACCAAATTCAGCATTTGTTGACATGTAATATTATATTGGAAGATAAATGTCAATAATTAATCCTTCCTTTTTAATTTCTTATAAAAGCATTTCAATAGAAGAGTAAAATGCTATGAATAAAGTTCGAGCCCTTAAATTAACCTAACCACAAAAATGATAGGAAAGATTTTGAAGCTCATTTTCAGAACTTGTACCACGTTGTTATCTTTATGAAATTATCGCATAAGTATTCGATGTATGCCTTTCAATCAGCAAGACTGCTATCATCTATGTAGTAACGACATCTACAGAAAACAAGAGTTATCAAAGGTGCGATAATTATACCCAGATAAGCTTTGCTATAGAGATAGCTGAAGAAAAGGATTCATTAAATAGTTTTATCTCAGATGGCTCTAAGTATTAGATCGGTTTGCAAATAATAAAATATAATTTAGGTTTAATTAAAGAAATATAAAATATAATTCCTGTTTAGCAACAACAAAAATATATTTATAATGTATTGGCTAATCTAAATTCATGTCTTGCTATGACTTATTATCTTTACTTAGTATTCTAATAAAATATAATTACGCAGATTGTAAGGAAGGACTTAATAGAATGCCAAAGAGAATTATATCGGATTGGGCAGCAGCTCTGTGATCGAAGAGTTAGGACGATCGATTAATGTGAGATCTATCTTCTCTAAATATGAGCAATTGCAGAATCCTATGCTCTCTCAATTCATATCCTCAATACCTGAGACTTTCTCTTCTGCTGTGAAGCTTTTGCACTCCTCTTCTAGCATTACAGCTGAGAACAGTATTATCCTAAAAAACAGAATGAAGTTGAGGAAGTATATAGAAGAATTTCATTCGGATGCTAACACTCAGACTGATAAAGTGATCG
>DASQYF010000263.1:0-7650 GCA_035639375.1 Nitrososphaeraceae archaeon | reverse complement strand
TTTCAGTCATCAGTTTTTATTTAGAATATTGCAGTGAATATCCAACATAGATATGATCCTCTTATAATAAAAAATTAATAGTATGATTAATAATAACTTCTGCGTTTGGATGACCAGAAGCTTCTACCTGAGTTTCTCCATTCTCTATAGTCAGTAAGAATTTGATCATGATCAAATGCAAGTTTTTTCTTTTTTAATTCGTCTAGATTCACCCATTCTACATCCTGTGAATCGTCACCAGCCCTTGGTTCGCCGCTGAGAATTGTGCCTACAAATACTATCGACAAGATGTGCCCTCTAGGATCTCGTCCTGGGTCTGAATAAACTCCCAAGATATCAATAGGTTCTACCTCTAATGAGGTCTCTTCGGCTGCTTCACGCTTCACTGCATCCTCTACTTTTTCGCCTTCATTTACAAAGCCGCCAGGTAAAGCTAGATGATCTTTGAACGGATCTTTTTTTCTTTTTACTAACAAGATATTAGAATCCTTTTGCAGGATAACGTCCACAGTCGGCACTGGGTTTTTATGTTCTGTCATACATAGAATGTTCAAATCATACTAATTAATGATATGTACTTGCATTTCTAAAGTGAGTGGAAGAGACAATGATATTGGAATACCTATATTTTAGACATCCTTCTTCATTGCTATGCAATATCATATCAAATATCTAACACAATGCTACACATAATATTCTGCTTACAATGAAGTTAAGCCATGTCGTAGTAGTAACTCTATACATCACAAAAAAAACATCAATAAATTTATTGAATAAGTGTTCTTCTAATTTTTCTTTAATATAAGAATTGCTCTTTAATAATCGAACTGTGTTTCTACTATTCATTCATTTGGTTTTATTCCCTCACTTTTCATTACAGTAATATGTTCCACGCTGTAAGTCTATTATCATAGCGCGGCATATACAATGAACTTTTCACTATAAACTCATATGGCTTTTTTCTTTATTAGTGTCTGAATATTCTCAAAAATGATGATAGCTTTTCCTTTGTCTCTTTGTATAGGGAATTGATTCTATTATCTATTTTCTTCTTAAATCGCAATAGTTTATCTGCAGATTTAGATATCCTTTATTCTTCTGTAAGAATCAGAGCGATACTGACTTCAATAGATATGTTACATATAGAAAATAATTCATAGACTTGACAGATAATACTTGTTATTGATACTACTGGTTTTTATATGAAATTTGATTGTGTGCATTTTCCTCCTCTTTCTTATAGTATGTATCAAGATTTAGGTCATTGTCTTTAGTGTATTCTTACGTACGATTATTGAGCTCTACTAACTTAAGTGGATTTATTTTATTGCTATTCTCTATAGTGAGTATGTGCAGCTGTATAGCACATACAGTCTTTATAGTGATCACTACATAATTGACTGACAGAGGTTAACTATAGCAAATTAAGTTAGAATAGCTCTATTAAGAGCCTATAATGTCTTTAACAATAATAGCCCGTACATACAAGCTATTATATGAACACAGTAACTCATGAATAGATATTGAACACACATATATTCATAATGACTTGAACAGCTGTACATACTAGAACACTATGACTTTACACACTAAAGTGGCTTGTATCTGAATGGTATGCATGCAAATATTATGAAATTCGACATCGAAATGTGAAGTTATATATCGTACCGATATTTAGTGAGTGTATAAGATGGACAATGTCCATGGACATAAATTGGTGTCCATTAACCACTATTTTTTTGTGACCCTTTCAATATTAAGTTATACTAAAAACAGTGGGCTATAGGTCAGATACCAATCGTTATCGCTAACGATAACGTTTCCAATAATAAGGAACAAAAAAATCTTTCTAAGGCAATACCAAATGAACAGAAGATCCTTTTATTATCGTACTCTACTGGAGGAATGCAAACCGATTCTTTCTACTTTTGGTTAATTTTCCTATGATTGGAATAGGATAACCGCAGTTTTTGCAGCAATTATTGTCATCTAGGTTCCATGAGCCAATACTAAATCCGTAACGCTGTATAGCAATATTTTTGCACTCTGGACAATATGTGTGTTCTAGTGGATGTCCTGGAACATTTCCAATGTAGGCATATCGTAATCCTTCTTCTTTTGCAATAGCGTGATGCTTTTCGAGTGTCTCAATTGGAGTATTATCAAATTCAATCATCTTATAATCTGGGTGGAACCGTAAAAAGTGAATAGGAGTATCTGGTCCCAGTTCATTGTACACAAACTTACACAGTTTTCTTGCAGATTCTAAATCATCTCCAACCTTTGGAACAATAAGATCTGTAATTTCAGTATGAATGCTTGACTTGTCCCTTATTTCCTTTAATGATTGAAAAATTGGTTCAGAATTTGGAATTCCAATATACTGTCTTACAAATTCCTGTTTTCCACTTCCCTTAAAATCTACTGTTATACAATCCAAGAATTTGCTCATCAAATTAACTGATTCAGGAGTATCATAGCCATTTGAAACAAAAATATTAAAAATACCCCTCTTATGAGCTTCCACACCACAATCTTTTGCAAATTCAATAAAGATAGAGGGCTCATTATATGTATAAGCGATTCCTTGTGCACCATAACTCGCTGCGGTATCTACAACCTGCTCAGGAGTCATTTGAATGCCTTCTATCTTGCGACGCTGTGAGATATCGTGATTCTGACAATATTTACAAAGCCAGTTGCAGCCTGTTGTAGCTATTGAGTATATTGCCGTACCAGGCTTATAGTGCGTTACAGGTTTTTTCTCTATTGGATCGATATTACCTGCAATAACCCTACCATATACAAACAAGTGCAATTTGTTCTCAACTACTCCCCGAATGCCGCATAAGCCACTTTTACCTTCCGGTATTTCACATAATCTCGCACATGCAGTACATTTTATCCTACCATTTGGAAGTTTATAGTAGAGTTCAGCTTCTTTACCTAGCATTTCGTTTCGTTGCAATGTACCTTTAAATTAGCAATACAATCTTATAAAATATTATCTAAAGGCGAAAAACTTAAGCAATAATTAATATAAATTTGACTAGTAAAATGTATATACTATTCCAGTGGTTTATTAACTGAAGTAAAATTCTATAACTGCAGAATTCCCATTATATTATTATTATTATATTATTATTCTATTATTGTAATCATACACAATAGAGGAAATATAGAGGTCACAATAAAAGATTTCAGTTAAGGATTATATTCTTATACTTTCTTGGGGTTTCTATCTTATAGAACGCACCAAAAGCATTATGAAGGTTTGTAGTAGTGAGGCATCCTATTTTATTACAATAATGCATATTTTAAGCATATTTTAAGTAAATGCTCAGCCAAAGATAACTAAAACAATATTAATTCTCCCTTCAATATAAAGAGTAACCACTAATAATGTTAGACAATTCATATCTGTCTTTGTTTTTGAACCTTCTGGGATTAGCTCTTGAGGTTATCGGATTTGCTTGGATATTGATAAACGAACTAAAATGTAAAAATCAACAACCTCATTTGTTAACGCCTACACAACACCTAGATGATATCGAAAGTCCTATAATAAAACTGGTGGATTTAGAGAGGCAAACAGTAAACGATTTGGATAATACAATGCCCGCTCATATCGCCGTTACTTATATCAGTGATAAAATGCTAGGAACTAAACGTATAGGTATACAATTAATCGCTTTGGGCTTTTTTATTCAGATAGGCGCGTTGTTTTTCTAGGTGTAGTTTCTGTCTGGTTATCTTATCAAACTACATAATATGTCATCTAATGGATTGTGGACAGGCAGAACCCTGTTATTATAGATAATATGTCACTCATTCCTATTCTTCAAAACCCTTGTCTGATAGAAATTTTCAGTGGCAGCGAGATATGCATTAAAGTTATTCTGGCTTAGGATATACATCTGTTACTGATCTTTAAGTATAACAAACGACGTGCTGTGTATTAAATATTACAGGAATTTTTTCTGTCGTAATTCTTTAGCAATAAATACAAATCAATCATCTGAGTTATATATTTTATAATATAACATCTAGAGAGAATCATGCCTTTCTCTCTTTTCCTCTCCCTCCCTCCTTGGTACGTTTCAATATTAATATAAGCAGATAGTATGAAATCATGAAGATAGATGGTAGATCGAAAAGCAACTATGGAAAGTGAATCTAATAATGACATTGTCCAGAAAAATAATGCAAATACCATTTCTGAAAGTTCATCACCTATTATTGATTTAGAAATACAAGATATCGAAGGCATTGGTCCTACGACGGCCAAGAAACTCAAAGATGCTGGTATTGTCTCAGTAATGGATCTTGCAGTAGCAAGTTCAGACGAACTGGCTGTAGACCTTAATTCTTCGAAGGATAGTGCTGCATCATTTATAATGGCAGCCCAGAAGCTTTTGAGAGAGTCTAATATTCTGGAAAAGGAATTTGTTACAGCCGATGCCGCTCTTGAAAAAAGGAAATCTATGCTACGATGTTCCACTGGGTCTACAGCTCTTGATGATCTCTTACTTGGAGGTGTAGAGACACAAGCTGTTACCGAGTTTTATGGTGAGTTCGGTTCTGGTAAATCACAGATATGTCATACACTATGTGCAACAGCAAGACAACCAATTGAACAAGGAGGGCTTGATGGTAGTATTATATACATAGACACGGAGGGTACATTCAGACCTGAGAGAGTAGAACAAATAGCAAGAGCAAGAGGCCTCGATCCTTCTCAGATATTGAAAAGTGTGGCAGTATGCAAAATCTATAACAGCTCACATCTGGAACTAATAATAAAAGATCTTGGTAAATATATTAATGACTTTAAGGCGAAAATGGTCATAATTGATAGTATAATTTCTCTTCATAGAGCTGAATTTGCTGGAAGAGGCACATTGGCTGATAGACAGCAGAGACTTAATAATATGCTGCACAGACTTGTAAGACTCACAGAGATTTACAACATTGCCATAGTTATAACAAATCAAGTGCAATCTTCTCCGGATACTTTCTTTGGAGATCCAACAAAAGCAGCTGGAGGAAATGTGTTAGGACATGCCTCAACTTATAGGATTTATCTTAGAAAATCTGGAGAAAACAGAGTTGCAAAGATGATAGACTCTCCATATCATCCATACTCAGAAACTAGATTTACTGTAAACGAAAGAGGAACAGACGACCTAGAAGAGCAAACAAGGAAAGCCAGCAGAAAATCAGCAAAGGACGAAGATGAGATCTAGCTGACTCACATAAATTTTTTGGTAAAGCGTGAAGATTATCTAAATGATGCTCCTGAATTAATGCAATTACTAATTTATTTATACTAATTGCAATAAATATTTTTTATTACTAATAAGATATACTGTTATTCAAGCGAGAACATACAAATCTCCAACCGTGATATCCATGTTTAAAGAAATGATTTGAATTCTTATCAACAGTCTTCTTCATATCAGTTTAGCGTTCATTTTGTTGGTTTAATCCCCATCTATCCCTCACTTTTTCTTCTAATTTATAGAAAAGAAGTCTATCGAATAGTAAACCAATTGCAAAGATGGTTATCATTGTTGCTATAATCTGCCCCATGAGTTGAAATTCTCTTCCAACTAATAAGATATGTCCTAAACCCACTAATGTTGTTATCAATATCTCCGCGCCTATTAATGCATGCCAAGCAAATGACCAGGCCTGTCTAATCCCGATAATCAAGGATGGTGTAGCAGCGGGTATCATCAGATGACGGAAAAGAGACATTCCACCTGCTCCCATATTTCTAGCTGCACGTAAATATATTGGTGAAATATTGCGAATTCCACTATAAGTAGAAATCATAACTGAAAAAACTGAACTCATGATTACAACGAACAATATGCCAAAGTCGTTCAACCCAATTAGTAAGACAGCAAAAGGAACCCATGCTATGCTGGGAAAAGATTGTAATCCTACAGCAAACGAGCTCATAGTCTTTCCGAAATCTGGGAATTTTACCATAGCCAAACCGATTCCTACTCCTATAATTATAGAAATAGAGAAGCCAACAACTAGTCTCCACATGGTTACGCCAATACCAACAATTAAGGAAGAATCAGCGATTAAACCTAACAGAGACTCTGCAACCATTGCTGGTGATGGTAGTGATACCTTTGGCCATATTCCCAGTATAAAAATGAGTTGCCAGATTCCCAGAAAAGTTGCCAAAAATAGTATTATGTTAGCTGTATCGTTAATGTTAATTTTTGTTCTAACTTTATTGAGATGCAATAGTCGCAAATTATTTACCTTTGTTAATCAGATCTTCCCCTTTATTCTTTTATAATTGCCTTTGCACTTTCTTTACCCAAAATCCATTGATTTAAGTCATCTATAATGTGCTTACACATTTTCCTAATTTGTGAGTGATGATCAAAGTTCAATGACTTTTAACAGACTTGTAGGTATAGTGTCTGTGTATGGCTCTCTGTTGTATAACCATGTTTGACTTTGCCTCGCCTTCTCAAATGCTTCTTTATGATGTATTTGGTGAAAATAATAATCAATGTAGATTGTGTTAGATTAAAAGCCTTCATAGATTTGGAAGAATTACAAATTAGTTAACCTAAAACGCCAAGATTTAGAAATGTTTATCATATAGACTAAAATTATCATAATCATAATTTCTATTCTATCACGAGTTTTGCGGGTTCTATATTTTGTTTCAATATCGATTAGATAATGTACAATCTTTTATAACTTATGTCATATGTTTAATTTCAAACATAACCATGCTTCTTTTATATTGGAGATTATATGCATAGAACATGTCTGAAGAAGAATACAAAAAGTTATCCAATGAGGAAATCAAAACAGAGATTGATAAAAATCCCGATTGGATAATTGAAAATGGCAAATTAAACAGGACGCTTGAATTTGATAACTTTGTTCAGGCATTTGGTTTCATGACAGAAGTAGCAATTGAGGCTGAAAAAATTAATCATCATCCAGAATGGTTCAACGTTTACAATCGTGTAAAAATTGAATTAGTAACACACGATGTGAATGGAATAAGCAATTATGATTTTAAGTTAGCAAGAATAATAAATAAACTTTACAATATTAGACGCCACTGACATCATCAGCCTTTGGCCAAAAATAAGAAAACTATCTTCTTCCTACAGCTCCTTCACTCTAGCAATCAAGAGACATTGGCTACAAGGACTGCAAAAATTATAATTGCAAATATTTACAATCATTACATCATCCAGTATGATTTAAAGCCGACATAATAAGAGCCTATTCCTTTATATGTTAAATTTCTCCTTACTTGAATATGGATTTTGCAAAGCTATGCGAAGAAGTCTTCGCATTACATGACGACATACGTTATGCTGGAATTATAGATGATACAGGTGTATTAATTGCTGGAGGCATGCGTAAAGGTCTTGATTCTATGACAGAACAGGATAATGATGAATTATATCTAGCACAGACAGCTATCCGAAAATCGATGAGACAGAGATTTGATAATACAATGGGAAAAGCGCGATTTGCATACGTAGAACGCGAAAAGATTTCGATGCTGACATTCTATATGGATAAAAATATCCTTGTTGTATCTATAGAACCAAATGTTGATCCCCATACTGTCATGGATATTGCAATAGATAC
>DASQYF010000262.1:0-5188 GCA_035639375.1 Nitrososphaeraceae archaeon | reverse complement strand
TATAAAACTCACATCTAAATTGATATCATATGGAGGTAAGATCTATAAATGTAATACTTCTTTAAATGCACTCTGAAATTGTAAGGCTGAAATAATCGCATTTGTAGTTTATAAAATCCATCCATGTATTCAAAAGTAGCACCTCTACAGATGGTTATGCTTTTTTATTTTTGGTACTTTCCTTTCATATTCTCGTTTTGAAGTACAGCTAATACAGCATCCACAGTATCCAAATATTGTTTCATATAATCGTATGATTCTTCTTATTCTCTCGTTCTTCTTTTTACTTCCTTACGTAAAAGTACTTTCCACTTCATGGGTAAGACTATTAGAACTACTATCGCAGCAGTAGTAGCACCAGCCAGCAAGGAAAACATCTTTATCGTTTGTATAAAAAGTACCTCTCCAACGTGAGCATATATTTCTTTGGTAGGTGTTATTCGCTGAAGAAATATTTAGGCTCGTTATTAACATAAATGGATATCCGGTAGTCAATCGTCCAGCTGTTCCATAGCCATAGACTGCATAACTGGAGTTACCAGTTAATCGCCTACGTGTAAGATTGTTTAGAACATCATCGGAGTTGATATATTTCTGAGCTATACTACCGAAGAAGTTTTCTCCTATCAAGTCTATGCTTGCACCTACAGACACCAGAGTTGCATTTTTATTATATGCTACCAAGAATTGTGAATTGATGTTCTCAACATTTCCGTAATGAGAGAAAAATTCTAAAGCAGATATTGATGTACCTAACAATACTATGTATTCGCCGTTTGTTCTCTTTATTATTATAGGGTACGTTATAAAAATTCTATATACATCCTGTCTTTCAAAGCCATGGGAGAATACTGATCTTAACTTGTTCTTGTCTCAATTATCCAATCACTAAAGGAATAATCAGCACCAACAAAAATGTCTAATCTCCTGGAAGCTAAACTGATAGTTACAAGATCATCTTTATCTAAAATAAATATTCTAATACTATCGTATAACCTTATAAATTTTTCTTCGATTAGCATTTTAGGTCCATCACCGGAGACATCAACTTCTTCTTGTAAATATATAGAATTAGCCAAACCGTCAAGCATATTCATAACTAAACTTAAATCCGGGCTTATGTGTTTTGATACACTCTTTGTAGATTCTTTCTAGCGCTGTATTTCTTGATCAAAAAGACTAGCTCTTGCCTCCTGTTAAGTAATATTTTGCAGATAAAATAATAGACAGTAGGAAAGGGAAATGATAAAGATTATGGAAATAATACACATATTTATTCTTCCAAGAAATACGTTCGCCAATTCAACTAAATACTAATGGTTGGCCTCTTTTTTAATACCTCTACATCGTATGTCAAGGATGCTTTAACAATTTTTAGAGACCAAAATAGGATAATTAATACAACGTCTCTATGTCAATATAATGAATAAACCATCTTTGTTTCTCTAGTTAGTCTTAATTAACTACAATTAGATGCTTACCGTGGTGTTCAAGTAACTTTTGCTTTTGTTCTTTTGAAAGTCTTTTGTCAAAGTCTTCGTGATGATAAAAACAAAATCCTTTCAATTTCATTTGATCGTCATATTTTGTTGGCAGAGACATTTCATAATCTATAAGTTTATCAATTCCATTATGGAAGTAGAATGAGGCTAAATCAGCAATTACAGATATTCCGTTTTTCCCAGAGCTTTGAGCCTCTTTTGCTAACTTTTCTACAAATGACATTAAATCTGTGTCTGAACCAAAATATGCTTTTACAGAATCTATGATCACAAGAGATCCTTCTTTCTCATATTTTCTTACATCAATGATACTGCCTCCTATACCATTATTATTCTCTCCTGACAATATACGTCTAACCACCTCAGTAGTTTCATAATATGGAAGGGTTAGAACAATCTCATTATTATCTTCAAGTTGAGCTTTGATATAGCCTGAATAAATCTGTCTTAACGTCACCATATCGTGATAGACAATAATATAGTGGGCACCAAATTCTGCCTGTCTTAATTGTTTTAAGACATCATTGCTATTATCGCTTATAAGATTTTCAAGCATATTGATATAACAGAATGTTGTATGTAATCAAATTTTAATGTTATGTGTGATTTTTAAAATCAATTTGAAGTATACTTATTTTTTATTGCTTTTTATTGTTATGTCGATATATGTTTTCGTATTATACTATTTAATTCTTTACTAGATACTGGCTTTTGGATAAAGCCATTTACTTTAGTAGAAACCAACTCTTCTGAGACGATATTCGTACTAATATCAAAGGCAGTCATTAATAAGACCTTGACTTCTGGTTTGATTTCTCTACTCTTTTTTACGAATTCAAATCCATTCATCCCTGGCATCCTTATATCAGAAAGAATTATACTATAATCTTTAAAATTCATTTGAAAGTGCTCTAATGCTAAAAATGGGTTAGTAAAGCCAAAGACATTAAAGCCATTCCTTCTCAATGAATTTGTTATAACTGTAGTAATATCTGGTTCATCGTCTAACACTAGGATATTATTATGTTCATCTTGAGTAGTAGTAATAATATTGTCTCTGCTAGTCGTAGCAATTACACGTTCCTATCTTTACAACAACAAACAATCTTACCCTAGTCCTTCTCACTTTTTTCTATCAGCTATATAATAAAATAGATTTATCTCATACTTAAGGATGTACATCTTGTTCTCCTTATAAGTGCCAGAAAATTTTTTTTTAATGTAGCATTAAACAACCATGCATGGTAATAGTTTATACTTCTGCCATACATTGAAAGTGAATTTGGCAAAAAAACATTTGATATTATTCCATCATTCAGCAATATCATCTTTGCTATATGATAAATTTCTGGCTCTTCTATTCTATGTGTATCTGATAATTTAAGGTCAGAAGAAAAGAAGAAGCGCCGACAGAATTATCCATAATGCTATTTGTTAAATGTTTCATTAGTATATCATAAAGTCTCTTAGCTTCATCTAGTATCATATGCCTTGGCCCCTCAATATGTGATAGTATTGAGGCTTGTGCGGGTGTTGATGTTGATGACAATGATGTATCACTGACTAGAAGATTTTATCATATTTATCTGGGTTTCTTCTTATTGCTTCAATTAAAGAAGCAAGAGTGAATTGTAAAAGCGCTTTACCATCTGTAAGAACAGTTCTAACCTCTTCTTCAACAGTCTTTTTGATTTTAAGGTATGATTCATTATGGTCTTGAATCTTCTAACAACAACTTCTATCCGGGATATTTCATTATTGATATGTTATATCTCTTGTCTTTTACGTTCACACAATATATAACAGGGGTTCAGCAGCTCCTTGGATATTTTTATTTTTAGGTCAAACTGATGTATCTTATCTATAAGCTATTTGGTCCTTCTTTAAAGCTTTAATCTTACAGAAGCATTATCCTCATAGGCTAGCCGAAGTAGCTTAATAATGGATTCTGTACTCACCCGTTCTTTCTTGCTCTTCTGAATAACTCTATAATATATCGGATATCGTCTCCGATCTCTTCATATATCAAATTCAATTTGTGTAATGGCCTTTAGCTTACAGTACTCTCTGTATAGTATGGTTGCTTCCGGCTCTCTAAGTTTGATGCGATGGATCTGGTCTCGTTCTTATATATAGTAAATGGGCTTGTATCCAATTATTATGCTAAATACAATCATTCCTATTCATTGGAGGAAATAGCCATGAGATGTATTCAATATTGACTGCCATGTTGCAAAGCCATATGATGCCCTATAGTAGACTTCTCTGAACATATTAACTGAATATATGGGAGAAGAATTCCAACATATGTTAGAGTAAATCCTAAAGCACATATTGATAATGAGACTGTGCCTTTTCAGATTACTGAAATTGCTATAATAGAATTAGCGTAATGGTGGCGATTAGTGTAACAAATTCTTCAGAAATAGATCCTGAAACAAATTGAGCCGTTACAGCAGTTAAATGAAGAAGAAATAGTAACATAATACTAACGACACTAAGTGTTACTAGCAATGATTGTATCAGTTGAAAGATTCATTAATTACATCATACTTGATATTCAGATTATCTTTATGTGAATTAGGAAATCTCTACTCTGATGTTATGACCACTATAGCTACTAGAATTTTTACCTTATAAAATGATCAAGTTCTCATTAGATTCTAATTTAACTATATTAGTGATTTCTTACCCTCAGATAACATTATTGCATATAACCAGTCTAGTTAACAAAGAATTAGTTCTTAAACCCTTAGCAGTTTTGTCAGTTGGTCTGATGAGAAAAGCATCAATCCAAACTCGTAGCGCCAGCAAAGAACCGCTTGATTGCAGTAGATAATCCATATCCTACAACAACAAATATCTATCTCTTTCTCATTTCGTCAGAAAGCGATCCTGAAAGAAGTCTGAAATCATAACTAATAAATTGAGATGATCACTTAATGCTTCCTAAGATTCTGTCCACGAGTCAAGATTGTTGATTATAAAGAGAGGGATTCCAAGTCACTCTATGAAAAATCTTTATAGGATCTTACCGAGCATATTGCTATAACTTTTCGCGATCCAGCAGGAGAATTATTATATTTCTCACTTTTGTCAGAACCATCTTTTGAAATCAACCTGTCCTTACCCTATGTATTTAGTGTAAACCAGTAATTCATAATGCAACAAACTTATTGATATTATTATTATAATTATTAAACTATAAATTAAAGTTATTATTCTACAAAATAAGAATAGGTCTTTTAATATACTTTGTTTTCTTTATCTTCTGGTTCTTCTGTATTTTTATCATTGGCATTGCTTATCTTTTCACTTCTAACTTGTTCGTCAACTTGCTGCGTTTTAGTAAGAGGCTTTTTGTTTACAACCACTTCCTCTTTTACATAGGGCTGCTTTGTGACTTGTACTTCCTCTTTCTTTAGTGGAATCTTTATTTCTGTTTTAGATTCTACTGGACTTTCAACGGATATACTAGTATATTTTCTGTCTCTAGGCGGTCTTTTTTCTATCGTAATTTCTTCATGTGTTACAGGTACTTCTACTGTCTTTATTTCAGTTATTGGTTCTTTTGTTACAGTTGCTTCTTCCGTAGATTCCTCTTTGGACACATTCAATCTTTCCTCAATCAGGGGAATACGAGTATCAGTTTCTCGTGAAACATTTGAATTTGATTTATCTTCTTC
>DASQYF010000261.1:0-3223 GCA_035639375.1 Nitrososphaeraceae archaeon | reverse complement strand
CTGAATATGAAAAGATTAAACGTATCACTATGCCGCTAGGCGACGATCATATTCTCTATGTTACTACAGAACCGGAAGCTGATCATTCAAATATAATCAATAGGGTTCATAGCTTAGAAGCTGAGTTAAAGTAATAAGTATATTACGACAATCAGAGGTTTTCTACAGTAGTAGCAATAAAATAAAATAAATTTATTGAATGATGAATTTCTTCTTATTTTCTTCTACATTCTCTTTGTAGTGATATGCTAAATCTTTTTGTGAAGTTAGCTTTATGCATTTTTACTTGAAAATAATTAATGTTAATTACAACAGCATTCTAAACAAGCGAGCAAACAAACAATACAACTAAACAAAGATTATTTGCTTGTGTTAACTGTAATACAAATAACGACGTTTCAAATTGGCTGATAATAATGAAAAAAGAAGGAAGTATGGTTCTGTGGAAGATATATTCATTCTTTGTGAAACGTGTCATTGGTGTGCTACATATTTTGATAAATCTAGATTACCTATAGAGAAATGTCCTATATGCTTAAACAGGGAAATCTCTAGCTTTCCTATTTTACCCAATG
The DNA here is from genome assembly GCA_035639375.1 of Nitrososphaeraceae archaeon. Lineage (GTDB taxonomy): Archaea > Thermoproteota > Nitrososphaeria > Nitrososphaerales > Nitrososphaeraceae > JAJNBK01. The sequence continues at coordinate 2,648 of DASQYF010000261.1, read as the reverse complement.
AAGCTTTTACCTTTAATTATAACGCTAAACGTGGAGTAGAGTTAGAATTTATACCTAGAAGAGTAAAGAAGAAGAAGGAAAAGCTAACACAATAATATAGTTTAGACAAAGGAAAGAAATAATTGTTATATTATAGCAATTTTGTTTCTCCCTCTGCATGAATATCTAAACGATGTCTGTCTGCATCGTTCATCTTCCTCTCTCTTGCTCTCTTTTCAGCACCTTAATTCTTATCTTGCACATGATTTTGAAGGAGTATATTTGTAAATAAAATGAATGCTAATAAATCAGCAAACGAAAAAGAAAGATTAGCATCACTAACTACTCCGCCACTAAAAAAACTTGAAGACATCCTACATAATAGAATACTACAAAAGAAACAGGAGATACACAAAACCCAGAGCATGGTGGACACCGAAAGATTATGGACAGAGATAGAGACATTGCGATGGGTACTATCGCAGAGTCTTAGTATCAGTAGGCGACTTTGACATGAGTGATACTATTACTAGGATTGGGAAAGCAGAGAGAAAAAGGGAGAAGAGGAATACATAATTGACTAGGAATAAATATAGGTTATTATGATATTATGAAATTATTATCTGCTTAACTATCTTCTTAATAATCAAATATGATTTGATTGATAGTAGTATACATTTCCGAAAGATATCTATATTTTCAAGTATAATATTATCTACAGAATAGATATTAACAACATTGTATATTGTATATTTATATGAGTACTGAAAGAAAGAATACACTGCTAAAACGGGATCACGCTCTAAATGATGCAACTAATGGACAGTTAGGAAAAGATCCAAGGCTAAAACCCTCTCGTAGACAGTCTGAATCTGAAACTGACAACAATATTAGAGAGTCACGTATCAGAACTGCTCGCAAAATGTCTAGAGACATATAATACAAAGGAGAAAGCTAAATCTAGCTCGAAATGATACCTCTATACATTTGAGTACGATTCACTCAAGCAAAATTTATTCGCGCTAGAATATGAATCAAAATAAGCACAAGTATGAATATTATTATATAGATAACAATACATCTTAGAATATATCTTTTTGTCGTTATGGTGATCTAGTCGAATAATGCTACTGACTCTCACATATTAATCCAAGATCTGATTGTACTTCTATGATTCAAAATACTGAACAGCTTTAATGCGTAGGAATAAAGTTTTAATCAATTATTAGCTAAAGGACATAGTTAATACGGATATCACTGATGTACTAAGATTAGCGTAATAATACAATAACGTTCAGATTAATACAACAAACTTTGTTTATACTCAAGATATACACTATTTTATGGCTTAGACCACAATTGTTGCTTTAGCGAATCTATCTCCTACTTGAGTTACCTTCACCTTGATATTGTTTCCAACTTTTCCATTTTCCACAAATACTACAAATCCTTGGATTCTTGCAACACCATCTCCTTGTCTACTGATTTCCGTAATGTCTACTTCATATTCCTTACCTACTTCGACTGGTTTTGGACTAGGAGAGCCTCTATTGAAGCTTCTACCAGAACCGCCCCCGTAACTCCTGCCTCTACCATGACCATACTTGCTGCCTCTACTGTAACTCATTCGTAAATGTTGATTGGTTGTTGTCCTAATATAAATCGGGTGTTAATCAAAACTAGTTAGTTAATAGTTAAAGTATTACTTTCACTTGTAGTAAGTTCACAGTTCTAATATAACCTTAAACTATTCAGAATTACAATATAATAGTGTGTGATGTTGAATTGGGTTATTCTACTACCATTCAAACAAAAGGCCTAAAGAATAGAGTGCATTATGATGCTGAAAGGATTGATGAAACTTTCAGAGTTGAGTAGAAATTGAAGCATGCTTGCTTGATAAAAATGGAATACCAGTTAATGCAGAAACATTAATCAAAGAATATCAAGGAACTAGCCATCCTTTTGATTATGAATATGGCATATGCCAATTTGAATACAGGACCTCTCCAGTAGCAATGAGTGACCTTGTATTCCATAAGTGGGATTTTCATATATTCTGAAAGTATTATTATCATCATTTGTTTGTACTATTGTTATTGTTTGATGTTGATTTGTAAGTGAAGTTGACAATAATGTAGTTATCAGGATATTAGCAAACCAAATAAAAGAAGAAGAACTTTCTTCCCACAAGAATTACAAACTTTGATCATTAGATTATATCATAAAACATATCTTGCTATAAGACTCTTGTTAATGCTCTTGTCTGGTCATATAATTATATGAGCACTAAACAATTTATTCAGACTTCAAAGAATATAGCTTTTGACTATACACACGCTCGGCTATGATATACACATATCGTTATATTGCCATTTACATTATATAAGTAGCAAAGAGGTAATTTGTAATGGCAATACTTAGAGTCTACAAAAGAAATTCTACCTTTATGGATTTGGCTAATCTAGTGGAAGAAATTAGCAGAATGGGATTAGTTGACGCCCTACAAAAATACCATAATAAACCTCTTGAAAAGGAAGCCAAGAGCATAGTAGCAGGACCTAGTTTCCTACAGTTCTTAAACAAATTATTTCAAATTCAAATATCAGCTGGAGACGTCATACAATTTGAATCTGGAAATAACAGCAAATACTATATGCTCTCAGTAA
>DASQYF010000260.1:0-3898 GCA_035639375.1 Nitrososphaeraceae archaeon | reverse complement strand
ATAGCGTGTGACCAGCCATGTGTTGTCACAAGTTAGGAATATTTTAACCGCTGCAGGCAAAGCAATTCTATTAAAAGTAATAATATCCTTTACTATTCCATGGAAAGACCAAACCTAACAGGAATAGCAGCTATTCTTGTTTCCGTATCAATAGTTTTTATTTTACCTCCTATATTCGTCACGCAAACATCAGCAACTACAACACTAAATAGCTCAATTTCTTTTCCTTTATCAAAAGAATATGTAAATGGAAAAATAGCATATTTTATTGCAACTGATGCATCTGATAACCAAAACGCTGCTTCAATAGCTGATAACTTAGGATACAAAGTAAATTATGCACTATCTCTAACATTAATTCCAGAATCAGCTCGCCAACAAGGCTGTGAATTCTTAAATAAAATCCGAGGTGAAGGAGCTTTTGGGTTTCAACTCCCTGTTGCAAGTGCACTGCCAGAAGATAAAGACTATAGTCCAATAGTTCAGCTAAATTTTGTAGAATGGAATGATGATGATAATAATAATAATAATAATAATGCAACTGCAAGAGAATTGAAGTCTGTAGAAGAAATAATTTCTGCTCAAATTGATGAAGAGCTAGAAATTACAAGACAAATATTCTAGTAAATAGCCCTGCAGTACAACAGCAGTAAAGCTTCTCCCTATCGTTATCTTATCAAACAGATGTGTTGAAATATTTTTTATGTGTCTCTCTGGGATAGAATTCGTTTAAAGCATGTGACTCAGTCACATGAATGGTCACACTAACAGTCACACGTTGAAATATATTTCACCCCCAGAGAGAGGCATACTTATCTTCTTAAAGTAGATAAAATACACATGATTCCTAACATTAGGGGTTAATAATCATATGAGTATAATAGCTGAAATAAATCTAAATAACAATAACAAGATCATCAGACTTGTAAAAGGAGACATAACAGAAAGAGAAGTTGATGCCATAGTAAATCCTGCAAATTCCTATCTAAGACATGGTGGTGGAGTAGCTGCAGCCATTGTAAGAAAGGGTGGGGTAATAATACAGCAAGAAAGCAATAAGATAGGTTTTGTTCCAGTTGGTTTCGCCGCTATTACTACAGCTGGAAAACTTCCATGTAAGGCAATAATACATGCAGTTGGTCCTAGAATGGGTGAAGGAGACGAAGATAACAAGTTAAGAAAGGTAGTTAGAAGCAGCCTAATACTAGCATCAGAAAAAGGCTATGTAAGTATTTCAATGCCAGCAATAAGCTCAGGGATATTTGGTTTTCCAAAAGACAGATGTGCCAGAATACTAATAAATGAGGTTAAAAGGTACCTTGAAGATGATAGCAATACTACTTTTATCGAAACTGTAGAGTTTTGTATAATTGATAATGAGACTGTAGATTACTTTGAAAAAGAATTTGCAAATATGAAGAAATACCTGATAAAATGAAATTGCAGACGATGACTGTCAAAGCGATCTTATGTTTAGATACAGATATGTTAATCTCTAGGTTTAGCTTACGATAAAGATTTTCTTGCATATAGTATTACATTTTTAAAAGAAATTACTTTTCAATATATGCCGCTCTAAGGTGTAATTTGTTTACACTGTGTGACGCTGTCACACGGTCACATGTTGTCACACATTAAAAGTATTTTGACCCCAGAGGGATACGTTATTTTTTATTTATAATTATATATAACGTAAATACTTTGCATCTACAGGAGATGTTTGTTTTAGCTTATGATGCTGTCACAACCTATCATATAGGTATATAAAATACATAAAATATTTTATTTGTATATATCCTTAAATAGAATCATTAATGTATCCATGCTGAATGTTTTTCTTCACAAGAAAAGCAGCAACAGCTATAATCCTTACAATCGCTTTTGGCTTTCTCATTCTAAGTAGTAATAGTAGCAGCAGAAGTATGCAGTTATTACTAAGTCATCCAACAGCCTATGCAGCTCAGCAACAAACTAACAATAATAATTTATTCATAACACATGGTGTTGCTAGTGGAGACATTACAGAACATAGCGCAATAATATGGTCACGCACCAATAAACAAGCTCAGATGCATGTAGAATATGACGCTGATCTTAATTTTTCACAACCAAAGTCGGCGAAAACTGCACTGGCTAATCAAACAACAGACTTTACTACGCATGCAAAGCTTGAGGGTCTAAGTCCTAATACTCTCTATTACTATCGTGTATGGTTTTCTTCACTTTCTTCTTCAGAGAACAAGAATAGGTCCGTAGTTTCAGATGCTATGATCGGATCTTTCAGAACTCCTCCAGACTCTTTGTCGGTAGACGATACCGACAACCCTATTATTAGCTTCATATTTGCTGCTGACCTTGGAGGCCAACTATACTGCCGTCAAATAGATAAAGGATATTCTATTTTTTCAAAGATGAAGGAGTTATCACCTGATTTCTTTATCGCAAATGGTGATATGATATATGCTGGTGATAAGTGTCCTGCAGACGGCCCTGATGGTCCTAGTGGATGGCAAAATATACCAGGAAATTTCTCTGGAATAGTTGATGCAGATGTCAATTGGACTAACATAGAGCAAGTAATTGATGTCTACTCAAAACATTGGCAGTATAATAGAGCTGATTACCATCTTCAAAGCTTTCTTCAGAATACCTCAATGTACTCTCAGTGGGATGATCATGAAGTGATTAATGACTTTGGAGCTTTATGGGAATACTGGAATAATTTTAATAAAGAAAGGGAAGGATATCCTAACCTTGTAAAAGTTGGTAGAGAAGCCTTCTTTAACTACTCTCCTATAGACAGAAACGCAGAGGACAAAAATCGTATCTATAGATCATTTAATTGGGGTCCATACCTTGATCTATTAATTCTAGATGCAAGATCATATCGTAGTCCTAATAGTATGACTGATACAGTTGAAAATAATAAAACCCTGCTTGGTAGAGAGCAACTTCAATGGTTAAAACAAGAACTTTTGAATTCTTCTGCAACATGGAAAGTCATAAGTAGTGATGTACCTATCTCAGTCCCTACTGGTGCTAACGCTTCAATTTTAGGTCGAGATGCCTGGGCTAATGGAAATGAGACAAATTTTTCAAAGACTGGTTTTGAAAGAGAATTACAAGGGCTGTTGAAGTTTCTGGATGATAATGATATCAAAAATATAGTCTTTGTAACAACCGATGTCCATTTTCCAGCCAATATAAGATATGAAGTAGATGCTAATGCTGATGGAGACAAATTGATATTCCATGAGCTTATTTCTGGTCCGCTAAGTGCATTTCGATTTGGTGTACCTGGTGTCCCTCTTCCAAAGTTAGATACAACATTTAATCCAAAACTGCTATATCAAGAGGGTGGTATCTTTAACTTTGGTTATGTGCAAATTCAAAAGAAATCAGAAGATAATAAAGTACACCTTATAGCTGAAGTACGAGGTGAAGATGGTCTTGCTCGTCCAAATTCATTATTAGATTTGGCACCACAATAGATTGTATTGAAAATATTTTTATCTGTGTCTCTGGGTGGAAATTGTTTACAGCGTGTGACTCTGACACATGGTCATATGTTGTCACATGTTGAAAACAAATTGCACCCCTAAACACAGATAATAATTTTTACCAAATTCTAACAACAAATATCAGACATTATAATCAGAGATTATATTATATTTCTTAAGGTAGCTATGCTAATCAGGATATTTCTTCTCTATATTTTCTTGTAATATTGGAGGTATTCTGTTTTTTATAGAATTAGTAATTATACTTTTTATTTTACTATCAAAATATTCAATTGAAGGTTTTAACATCTCTATACTGTTACATTTTACAATCCAATCTTTAATTATAAAGAGTAAGACTCCTCAAAAGATAATAATACATTTATTGATTGGATTGT
>DASQYF010000259.1:0-3334 GCA_035639375.1 Nitrososphaeraceae archaeon | reverse complement strand
ACAATACTGCAAAAGGAGATTCAAGATCTTAAGACTACTCTTATAAAAAATCATATTCAGGAAGGTGAAATAACAGATCGTCTGTTATCTCGAATTGCAGATCGTAATGATATAATAAGAATCAATACATTGGAGTGGGTCATAAAAATAATCGCAAAGCTAGAAAATAGGTACTGAATTGAGTGACGATAAGCATGGCTCGATGGAATGAGTCTATTTCTTATCTGTACTTATACTTATAGTAGACACTTGTTTTCAAATGTTATGCTGCGACGTATTATTTCTATGGATATGCTATTCGTAAACAGGTTTACCTTCAGAATTATATCTTTTAACTTTCTTACGTTCTTGACTTTCTCCGGATGACGGGGAGGAGGAGGAGGAGGAGAAAGAAGATTCATTAGTAACCTCTGTTGTAACAGTTCTTGTTCTACGTGTTCTTGCAATACCCAATATAATCCCTAATCCTATCATGAAGCCAGCAGTTGTAGCAAACATGAACATCTGGTCAGCCATTGTTATTATCGTAGATGATAGTCAGAATTAAACATGTCGGTAACAAGTGCTTGCAGTGGATTTGATTCATAGGCCCATAGCAAGATTCTTGAGCTTGATGCAAGTTCTATTCATATAATAAAATTGTACTAGTAAATTCTGAGTATATTGCAATAAATGAAAACATGTTTGGAACAATATCCTAATACTTCTACATCTCAAGTCAACGAAATTTAGTATCAGAAAATATACTAGTGGAGAAACAATATCAATCATAATAGGTTTCGGTTATGATAACAGTTTTCAGCAAAAGAGGATATTAAATAGATTATATATATGACTGCAAAGATTATATGCAAGAAATTAAGCCTGTTTATGTATAGATAAATCTTGAAAATGCTTACATATTGTCTCTAGACAAATGATTGTATGTAATAGAGTAAGAAAATGACTTCGATAAAAAATCCTTCTGAATGGGGTATTGAACCTGTACCTTCCAAATATAAATTGCTCAGAGAAAGGGACTACTTTATACTCTGGTCTAGTTTGGGAGTAGGCTTATTGGTTTTCTCTGCAGGCTCCTTTCTTTCAGACGCCAACTTTATCGATGCAATGCTTGCAATTGTTATAGGTTCTATTATAGGTTCTTTTCTTCTCGCTCTAGCTGGAAAGATTGGAAGTGACTGCTCAATACCATCACTAGTAAGTATGAGACCATCATTTGGTATTCATGGATCTTATCTTCCTGCTACGTTAAATGTAATACAGCTCATTGGCTGGACTATTTTTGAAATCATGATAATGTCAAAAGCCGCAGAGATGCTAGTTGGTAAATTTGTTCCCTTCTATATTTGGACTATTATATTTGGGGGCTTTGTTACTTTACTTGGTATCCTTGGACCACTTACAGTAATAAGACAGTGGCTTGGAAAATTTGCAATATGGATAGTGTATGCATCATCTATAATAATGATTATTAGTCTGATGACATCAGAAAATCTATCAAAAATCTTATCATCGCCAGGTAGTGGAATGTCCTTCTTCTCTGCACTTGATATCGTGATAGCTATGCCAATATCTTGGATGCCACTTGCGGCGGATTATAACAGATTTGCAAAAAGTAGTAATAGTGCATTAAGAGCGACAATTATAGGGTTTGCAATAACAAATATTTTATTTTATTTTGGAGGAATATTACTTGGTGTTACTGATGTTGTTGCAATAATTGGTGCTATTCAATCAATGTTTTTTGGGTTCCTCATATTGATACTTGTGGTAAATGAAACCGATAACACCTTTGCAGATGTTTATTCTGCAGCAGTCTCTAGCCAAAATATCTATCACAAACTAAATCAGCGATATTTGATAGTTGGATTTACATCTCTTAGTACTATTCTTGCTATGATAATTCCCATCGCACAGTATGAGACTTTTATTCTTTTGATAGGTGCTGTATTTGTACCTTTATTTGGTGTAGTTCTAACTGACTATTATATTGTAAGGAATCGTAAATACACAAAAGATATGATATACGGAGAAAGTGCCTTAAAGATTGGATTTACAGCTATTATTTCTTGGTCTATAGGAGTATTAGTATACTATCTTTTGTCATCACTTTCACCAATTCATATGGCAGAATTACCCGAAATAGGTGCTACAATTCCTAGCCTTATTGTATCATCATTAGTTTATCTTACTGTGGTACGACTTAAAGGACACAGAGAAAGAAAAACTAGAGAGCCTACCTCATAGAGAATGATGACAGATATAGAATTATAAGATAATCAATTTTTTATTTGCATCCATAAACAAATGATTTAATGTTAATTTGGATGCGGATAGAAGACGCACGGAAAGATGAAGACCAAATATCTGCGTAAGTGCTGTTCTTTAGATAATAAAAAGTCAATAATACTAGTAGTAGTAGTTGTTGTTGTTGTTGTATATAGAAATTAAATGGCAGCTTGAAAAATAATTTAATTAGGATGCTTTTTTCTACTTTAGACTAGTGATTGGTTTTATAATAATCAACAATATTACAAAATTCTGACCAAGAATGGGATGTTGATACTCCCCATTGCTCATAACAGATAACATTACCTAATTCCATCCTAGGAAGCCAACCTATTTTTTCTAGGTCCGGTTTCTCTGCAAATTCTTTCACGAAACCTAGACACAAGTACGCGATTGGTTTAACATGTTTAGGTATTAGCAGAATTTTTTGTAAATCTTCATTTGCAAGTATGCTAACCCAACCTACCCCTATACCTTCTGCTCTAGCAGCAAGCCATAGGTTTTGAATTGCGCAGCATACACTATATACACCAGTTTCAGCTATAGACGTTCTTCCTATCACAAAAGGACCGAATCTAGTAGAATCATAGGTAACACATATGTTTATTGACGATTCCATTATGCCCTCTAGCTTCAGTGATGTGTACTTTTCTTGTCTTTGTGTGTCATCATCTAACATTGAAATGGATTTTTTATGCTCTCTTAAGAAAGATTCTTTTACCTGTGCTCTAATTGATTTATCTTTAATTAAAATAAAGTTCCAAGGCTGCGAAAAACCTACCGAGGGTGCATGATGAGCAGCATTTAGAATTCTTAATAGAACATCATTTGGAATAACTCTGCCACTGATAAAACGTGAGCGAACGTCACGCCTTGAAAAAATGGTCTTGTATAGTACCTCTTTTTCATTACTTGAAAATGAAGCATAATGGGTATCACAGTTACCCTCACTATTAGAATTAGATATCATATTTGTAATATCTCTATTAGTAGATAAAACCTGGTATTATTATATTTATAATAGTTATCAAATAAAAGAATATCA
>DASQYF010000258.1:0-5992 GCA_035639375.1 Nitrososphaeraceae archaeon | reverse complement strand
ATGGTTGAATTAGTGATTGCATCCATTGGATTTTCCGCGGGCATATTGGACACAAGGCTTTTCTCTATTGCTGTCGCAATAGGAGTAATAACAACCATTATGGCTCCCGTATTATCTCGGTCTTTTATCGAAAGGTCAAAGATTAAAACAAAGTATCATTTTTTGGAGGAAGCTAATAATAAAAAACCTTCTTGAATTAATATTAATATTAAAATAAAAGCTTTCCAAAATAATTGTATTGTTTTTTAGAAATAAGACAAAAAAAGAGGCAACCAAAAGGCATGTAGTAATGACTCGACAAGTAGCTGATGGGATAATTACATATGCTAAAAGCTGGCATCCACATGAGGGAATTTTGATTTTGCAAGGTAAAGCCAAGAAGGAAGAAATTATAGTAGAGGGTTTGATAATTCCCCCTTTTTCAATGCATGGTCCTTATTATTCTGGATTTTCTGGATATCAATTGCCTTTTGATCTCTCATATATCGGTACAGCACATTCACATCCAGGTGGCTCAAACAAACCTTCGCTCGAGGATTTAAATAATTATTATGGTGTGGTCTCGATAATTATTAGCTATCCTTACGAAGATAATACTATTGGAGCTTTTGACAGAAGTGGCAAGAATATGGAGATAAAGCTCCTATCCTCCGGCACTGTTTAAGATTTTTAGAAAACTTAATAAAAGAATATTGGCAATTTCACTTATAAATATGAATTTGATGGGCCATTCGATGGTATGGATGATCATTATATCAGTTTTCATAAGTTTGAACCTATCTATAATATTTGTATTCTCCGTCTCTATTCCGTTAGCGATGGCAATTTTCATTGGCACCTTTTGTTATATGACTACACAAATAATATTAAGCAGAGATATGCGCAAAGATAATGTTTGCAATGAGATGCTACTAGGTTCAGGATTAGGTTACTTACGTATTTCCCGCGACTGCGAGTTTAAAAGTAAAGATTATCATTCTATCACATCAAAAATGCGGAGAGAAGAGCTTTAAACTTGACACTCGAACAATTACGCGAAAAGGCTTTTTTTCATAATACTATTGATGTGTGGATAATGTTGTGCGAAGAGAAAGGTTGGAACTGGTATAATACCAAAGCTTATAGAAAGTTTGTTGCTTATATTAATTCAAAGGGAATAAAGATGCAGAAATTTCCACTTTGTATAAAGGAATCCGGTGGGATGTATGAACGTGGCAAAGATAAGACCAGATTCCTGGATGAATTATCTCAATTCTCATCTTTTGATTCTGCTGCATACACAATAAAATTAAGCGCAGATACTCTTTCATGCGCTAGAGCATTCAATTATAATTGAGTTTTTTGAACAAAATTCTTTTAGTATTAACACAAGGCCATGTTTTAAGTTTTTTACATGAATTGCTAATAATCCCTGTGGTTTTATGTCTTTTTACATTGAGTGGATACTAATAAAAACCGTGGATATAAAAAATCTACATGCGCTCAGGTAGAAGAGTATACTTTCGCTGAATGATATGATGATAATCAAGTTATCACATCTAAAAAGCCAATTATCTTATTGAATTTTCTATTTCTAAAAGTATAAAGTGTTAATCGTTAAGAGCAGCTTAAAATAAATGTATTTGTTCTTATGATGTTACTTTGTACAGAATGTTGTTTGATGCGCACATACATTTAACTGATGACGAATTTACAACTTATAGAGAATTTATTGTAAATAACTTGAGGGCTTTAAAAATAAGAGCGTGTTCAGTTACAGTTAATATTGAGACCTCATTACGAAACTTCCAATATTTTAATCATTCAACTAATGATGTAATAACAAGATTTATAGGTATACATCCTGAATTTGCAGGTAAAGAAGATCTTTCTAAATTTATTGAAATATTTAACGAAAATAGTGCCTCGGTTGAGGGTATTGGTGAAATTGGCGTCGATCCTACCTATGCCAACAATAATAAAAATTCTTATCAAAAACAAAAGGAGGTTTTTGATTTGATGCTAAGATTGGCGGAATCTACAAAGAAACCTGTCTCCATCCATTCTAGGAGAGCACTGGACTACATATTAGAAACTATATGTTCATATAATATAGAGGGTGTTTTATTGCATTGGTTTACAGGAGATGAAAAGCAATTAAAAAAGTCAATGGACATGGGTCTTTATGTCTCCTATGGCCCTGCCATAGTGTACTCTAACGAAAAAAAGATATCATTAAAGAATACTGACAGAGATAGAATTCTTGTCGAAACGGATGGACCTGTTAGATATTCAAGATGCTTTAATAATTATCCAGCAGTTTCCAGTTCTTTTTTAATAACCGTTGTTGATTGCATGGCTAAAATACTTGAAATAAGCTATGAGGAGACCTTGGATATACTAAGAATTAACTCTGAACGCTATTTAAAAAAGAAATTATAACAAAGATAAAATACCTTACTATTGGATGTTTCTTGATGGATCGAGTTAAACGCATTTCTACTGAGCTTTTGGAAAAATATCCAGACAGATTCAGTGTTGATTTTGACGAAAACAAGAAAATTATTAAAGAGATAGCTGTAGTGAGATCGAAGATACTGAGAAACAAGATAGCAGGATATATAACCTCATATCTTCATAAGACATCTGTTCAGAATGAACAAGAAATATCTGATCCCGATAGAGAAGAATTAGAAAAAGGATCAGATATAGTCAAAGAAGAGTAGTAGATGTAGTTAATAGTGGGAGATCCTCCGTTGATAACAATTAATATGTTCGGTGGTGCAAAAAAAATAGTTGGGGCGTCATCACTGGTATTTAACAGATCTATTGCCTCAATATCTGAAATTTTGGAGTTTCTACAAAAGAATGCTATAGAAGCTAAAATTTTAGACCTAAATAATATTTTAATCGCAGTAAATGGGATAGAATCGTCAGCACTGTCAGGAAACGATACAATTGCAAAAACAGGAGACGTGATATCTATTGTCCCTGTGGTTCATGGTGGGATTTAATTTCCCATTATTAATCTAGATAGCATATGCAATAGCTATTGTCTTTGCTATGATATTCTTAAGTTCAAATAAAGAATGTATTCGAACATGGATTTATTATCGCAAATTTTGTTCTGTCATAAAGAAATTTTGATAGTGATTGTCCATGATAACATGGTTGGCAGATAAGACCTTTTATTCCGTTGTAGGAGTTAAGAAAATAAAAGTAAAGAACATTGGAAGATTTTTAGAAGAATTAAGGAATGTTTTCCCGGGAGTATCCATACAAGCATTGGATGCAAAAATTGTATATGGACATGAACACATTGATCAAGTCCTAAAAATCACGTTAGAATCTATGAAAAGAAAAATAACATTTGCCAATAAAGCTGAAATTGATCTTCTACTTCGTCTGTCCTATACTGATCAGATATCAATCGCTTTAAAATATGGCGGCCTAAAAAGTGGCTCTCCAGGCTGCTTCATTTTTTTTTCGGAAGATAGAATAAAGATCGCGAAAACCAAATTATATATTGAAAAGCTGTTTCCTGATAAAGACAACTCTATTATAAATGCTAGCACAATAAAAAGAAAAATGATCTCAGAGAGAATTGGTATACTTTCAAATAAATTATTCGATGATCGAACTTTCCTTCTTTATCTTATAGAAAGGGCATGTCTTATCATGAAGTAGAAATTTTTCTTTTTTCTATAACTGAACTGAATATCTGATTAGGTCTCAATACAGAGATTCCGGTTAATCTGCCAACTATTTCTACTAATACAATCCAATCTGGTTTTTCCAGATTTACCTTGTTGTCTATAGATCCACCAACTGCTTTGATGACATCCGAAGAGCTTAGAAGAGAGTGTCTTTTTTCGACAGTTATGCGAAAAGTTTCGTGTTTCTTAATCTTTAGAGCAAGTCTCTTCGCATCACTGATTATATGCTCCAATTGTGTTGGTCCTACTGTTTCTATCGGTAGAAGTCTGAGTATGTAACGAATTTCCCATGGCTTATCGATCACTAATCTACGAAATATATGTACAACGTGAAATGGATCAATTGTAGTAAGTCCTAGTATAATACCAATAATATCACTGGCTTCAGCTTGAGCTCCTAAATCACCAGCACCATTAAGAATATTAAGTATTTCATTATAGGCTTCCTCTTCTCGATGCCTAAAGGTGGAAATTATTAGATTAAAATTCATAGCAATAAACTACTCTGTCTTCAGTGAAGTGTAAATTGCTTGTTGTGTAATAGCTCCCTCTCTAATGATTTTGGGACATTGTCCTGTCAAATCTATTATAGTTGATTGAACTCGTCCTTCAACTGTCCCACCATCTAATATTGCATCAAAACCTCTTAAGGATGACGACAAGACGTCAGAGGAAGATTTGCATGCTACTTCACCTGATTTATTTGCGCTTGTCCCTGTAAGATACTTACAACCTCTGAGCAACCATAGGGCACAAATATTATTTGGTATCCTTACACCTATGCTCATTTTGCCAGCTCTTAATCTATAAGATATGTTTTGGTCTATCAATGGGACAATAATGGTAAGGGCGCCTGGCCAATATATTTGAGCCAATTTTTTTCCTGTATTGCCCAATGATACGATTCTTTCTATATCTGTAACCGAGGAACCCAAAATAGGGAGGGGATTAATCTTATCGCGGTTTTTTATCTCGAAAATTTTCTCAACAGCTTTATCGTTATATGGATTGCAGCCAAGACCATAAAGAGTATCTGTCGGAAATACTATTACTCCACCATCCTTTACAATCGAGGCACATTTTGTTATGTCAGTTGTTTCATTGCATTTTAATATTTTGAAGGGTAATTCTTCAGTTTTTTTTGACATTAATATTCATTGCACTAAGCAAATTTAAGGTTGTTTAGGCGATATTATCAACTCTATTGGGAATTTTGCATTATCATCATTGTTAAGCAAATCTTCAGAATATCTATTTATCTACCAGAGGTTCGTCACAATGTGGTATCCTATGCCTAAAAGTATCTGTAGTTAAAATATTAGACATACTTTAAAAGTGTTTGTCTGTTTTTTCTTATTTGAGTTGCATAAGAGGAATACAGATCGTGAGCCATAGGTTTAGTGTAAGATATTAAGCCAATGCTACGCAAAAGACATAGTTAGACGCTATATAGGATAAACATGTAAAACTAATTAGATAATAGGAAAGGCTATCTTGATTCTCTTATTACAATTTAATAGAGAAAATCATTAGGCTGAATATACAGATTTACGTTACTGAAGTCAAATATAGCGACATGTATAGAACATAGATTATAGATGTGTAATGGTCGTCTGTTTACAATTGGCATATTGGCAGTATCACCAATACTTGTAATATTACTCATGACTTATGCAAACACAGCAGATGTAAACGCTGAGAATACCGAGCTAGAAGATGATGCTGTTAGTGAAGGAGGAATAGGGGATAAAATTACCAAAGTAGAAGATTTTTCTAATGTATTTTTAATATCTACTCCGAACGCAGAAGGAAGTGAAAGGGAAGAAAATGATGACGAATGTCAAGATAATACAGACTGCTCTAATCGGAACTCAGATGAAAATGAAGATATTAAAGGATTGCAATCATCTACCAAAATACCGCTACCATTTCCGTAAAAGGACTCGTTAGTTATTTTCAACTATTCCTATCGGTAAATCGGCTATTATGAGGTTTATATCGATAGTAGTTAGTAAATTGTGTTAAAGTAGATAATTAGAATGGGTTGTAGATTACAGTTATAGTGATATCAATTGTTCTAATTAAAAATAAAACAAAATATGAATAATTAGTTCATTTCTTTTTATATATTCATACTGAAAGATGATTTTGCCCTATTAATAAAAAATAAAGAAAATAATTTGCCGACGGATTTAGGAGACGAGATCCTTATTAGCCGCCGCCATCGCCGCCGCCATCGCCGCCGCCATCGCCGCCGCCATCGCCGCCGCCATCGCCGCCGCCATCGCCGCCGCCTG
>DASQYF010000257.1:0-2832 GCA_035639375.1 Nitrososphaeraceae archaeon | reverse complement strand
GCATCATGACTCCAACCTATAATAGAGTACCTATTTACAAAGTTTAGTGCACCGTCCTCAGAATATGTTCTACAATCAGTCTGACTTGAGTCTTCTTTTAACATATTACAATGTAAAAACATTAGTGGATCATTAGCAGTTCTAGCTATATCATAATATTTAGCAACTATATCGACTACTGTTGCATCCTCAGCTCCAGTATTAATAGGATATGCAAAGCTTATAGGATTAATGCCGTGGTCAAGAAGACACTGTTTTGATCCACCTATTTCATATTCCATTCCCTTTTCTGACAATAAATCAAGATTAGCGTGACTCATAGTATGTGATCCTATATCATATCCCTCCTTGTATAATTCTGTTATATCTTCCCAACTCATTCTAGCATTGGGATGATCCAGTTCTCCATTTCCTACATAATTGCAGACTATATAATAAGTAGCCTTATATCCATACTTGTCTAGAATTGGCTTGGCATTAGTGTATTGGCTCTTGTATCCATCATCAAAGGTTATGATTACTGCTTTATTATTGGCAATATTAATATCACTATTGGGAGCAGAAGGAAAAGACTGGCTATAGGCTACATTTGGTACTGCAATATCAGCAGCAGCACCTATTAGAAAGATTATCAATGTGATAACAATAGCAAATCTAAAATCGCTTATACTTTTTAATGTCATGACTTCACAAAATTATAGAGTATATATATCTATATATATATCTCGTTATTGTCTAATCTGTTGACAGAGATACGATACTGTAGCTTGATGATATACAATGATGAGAGTTTTTATTCTCCCAGATTTACCAAGTTTAATGGATAAAGAGCGACGTTCGAAAACAATAAACAAATAAAACAAATAATGAATAGTATATGTGTGTGTATATGCTAATTAATAATAGAAACATTATCAGCTTTACATTTAAATGCATACACATACGATATGGAAACATAAAAATGACCAAACTCAATGTCATACGATGTACTAAGTGCCCTGCAGCGGAACTAAGTCGTAAACTTCTAAAGAATCATACGTATAAAAAATTTTCTAATCATATGACATTTTATTTTCTCTTCTAGATTATTAAATAGTTAATAATATTTTAAACAAACTCATTATAAATCTCTAGTTCCTTTACTGATTTTACTATTTTAGAGTTTTTGTCATGACTGAAAGTTTAATCTTAATATCTTGACAATAGTTGCCTTATAAGAGGCACAATAAATCTTTTTCATGATCATTTGAGGGGATTAAGCTTTTGGAGTGTATCCATAATTGGATTGCTTGAATCTTTTTCTGCCTGGTTATTATTATTATTATTATCATTATTATTTTGTAATGTTGTATTTGCGATAGCGGTATCTGATTGATTAAATGACCTACCTGTAGAATTTGTTACATTAAATGGCGCTGCATTCTCTTCGTTAGGATCTCTTACCTCAACACCAGATATTGGAGCTTCGGGTGTTGATTCAGCACCTTCATCAGGTATTCCTTTAGTCTGAACTCCTGATTCTTCAAAACCACTATATTCTCCTCCATCTCTTGTTTCTGTAGGTTCTTGATTCTGTATTTTGTTTATTTCATCACTAGAAGCATTTTTAGTCTGTTTCTCTAATGGACTATTCTGAGCAAATACATTATGTCCTTGGGAATATGATAATAAAAGAGTCACAGCTATGATAATGGGAGTATACGAATATCTTTTGTTGAACATATGTGTCGGATCATATTCAACAAATGATTTAACAACTAGATGTTATTTATCTATTAGATTATTCAATATTACATGGCTACTTATTTTACTACTACTACTACTACTGACAGAACAGCAAAAAGCATTAGTTAAAGCAAAGTTCATAATAATTATAGCTTCTAATACTCGCGATATAAATCTTAAACATACTACAAATATGGAAAAGCAATGAAAATGAGCATGGCTTGTCTCTAGCCGTCTGTTGTTGTTATATTACTGTGTTATAAAAGTGGCATAGGGTTTAAATAGTTTCAGCATGGATCGATGGTTAGTGAATTAGATGCCAGTAGCAATACTTCCGGATATTAGTGAACAACACTGCATTGGCTGTGCTCTCTGTGTAGAGATTTGCACAGCTCTTGGTCCCGATGTACTGAGAGTAAAGCCAGTGGAAGGTTGGAAGAGAGGTAAGGCATTTGTCTTTTATCCAGAGAGATGCATCTCCGATGGAGCATGCATTGGTGTTTGCCCAACAAAGGCAATCTTCTGGATGAGACCAATGGACTATACACCAGGACAACCAATTCCATTAAAGAAGAATGCTGTTTTCGTAAAGGGCTGGGAAGAAGGCTAAACTTTCCTCAATTAAGTCCTAAAAACTCTTTTTTTAATATTATTATTAATTAATTTTTATTCCATTTCTTTATATGTATATATTGCTACTGAACTACAATTTAATGAGCAATATTATCAGCCTATAAAAAGGCTAAAAATAGCAATTTATAAACACTATATGGAATACTATACAATAATACTTGAAATATATTGTTTATGTTTATTAGGTACAATCACTATTTATGAAGGACAATGCAGAACTCTACAATGATAAATTATCTGATATTGTACGCTGATATTTGAGTAAATTTCAGCAAAAATTGTATATACAAAATCTTATTTAATGCCAGAAAAGTTGTTACTCTTTATTATTTTGTAATATTAAAGTAAGCAAATTACATAATTTTGTTGATACCACACAATAATAATTATAAATTATTCTTATCTTATCCTTCTTGGAGGAGCAAGAAGTTTTTAATAATATAAATATTGTGTAAGAGGCATATATTGATAAAG
>DASQYF010000256.1:0-5401 GCA_035639375.1 Nitrososphaeraceae archaeon | reverse complement strand
CTGGTTAATTAATATTATATATAAGAAAACACTATTTAATAAACACAACTTTATTTGATAATATTATAATTTCAGGGCTCGTCTTAACAAATCACCTTTTTATTATAATAGTCACCAAAAAACCAGATGGATAAACTAACTAGCTGTTTTCTTCTGTAATTGTGTATATTATTAATATTTCCTTAAGTAACAGCCAATTTTATACTTGATATCTTATAAATACAGTTTCTTGTCCACTTATGCTTTGGAGTCTGATCTTTAATTTAAAGCAGTGATTAGATAAGTGTGGAAATTATATCAATATATGGCAATGAATATAACTCTATTCCACTGAATATTAAATATGTCTGGAACAAATATTGATATATTAAAGCCAACTGAATTGCAGATCAATAAAATTGCAAAGGAAATGGAAGACAAATCTGCAATGGAAGTCCTGAAATGGGCTATTGATACTTATGCGCCGAAGATAGCTTTGGCATCAAGTTTTGGTGCTGAAGATGTAATTATTATACATATGATGGTAAAAATCAACAAAGAAAAAACCAGAGTTTTCACATTAGATACTGGTCGACTCAACCAAGAAACCTATGACGTAATGGATGCGATACGAAAAAAATACGATATACAAATTGAAGTATATTTTCCTGAACAGAGAGAAATCGAAGAAATGGTCAAAATAAAAGGTTTGAATTTGATGTATGAAAGTGTTGAAAATAGAAAGCTTTGCTGCGAAATTAGAAAGGTACATCCGCTTAATAGAGCGTTAAGCAAGCTTGACGGATGGATTACGGGACTCAGAAGGGAGCAGGCAATAACAAGGGCTAATATTAATAAACTTGAAATTGATTCTTCACATGGCAGTATTGCTAAGATTAATCCTTTAGCAGACTGGACTAATGAAATGATCTGGGATTATATTCATAAAAATAATGTTCCATATAATAAGTTACATGATGTTGGTTATCCAAGTATAGGTTGTGAGCCATGTACACGAGCTATTCATTCTGGAGAAGATCCACGAGCAGGTAGATGGTGGTGGGAAAATGCGACACAAAAAGAATGCGGTCTACATTGGGATCCCACGAAGAAATACCAGAAGTAGGAAATTATTATGGAATACACATGTAGCACTAGTATCCCGCCTCCCCATGGAGGCAGATTGATAAACAGATTTACCACTAAAAAAAATATTGACGGAATGTTTTCAATTAATGTCAATCATAATCTTCAAAATGACATTGAAAATATTGCTGATGGTGTCTTCAGCCCCCTGGAGGGATTTGTAGGTGAGGATGACTTCAAAAGCATTATAAAATCTGGTTATTTGAAGAATGGCTTAGCCTGGACTATTCCTATAATCTTGGATGTAGACGAGCAAACAGCGATTAAGATGAAGGACGCCAGGGAAGTTTGTTTAAGTAGTAATGAAAACTTTGGAATTCTTCATGTTGAAAATATTTATACATTTGATAAACTTGCTGCAGCAAAAGCAATCTACCAGACAGATGATCTAAACCATCCTGGAGTTTCAAATATGTTAAGAATGAAAGATCTATCTGTAGAAGGCAAGATTGATGTTGTTAAGAGAATACAAAAATCACCTTTGAGAAAATATAGAATGACTCCCTTTGAAACTAGGTCCCAAATTCAGAAGAGAGGTTGGAAAACTGTAGTAGGATTTCAGACGAGAAATATTCCACATGTTGCTCATGAAATGTTGCAGAAGGCAGCCTTGAATATTTATGATGGATTATTTATAAATCCGTTAATTGGCAAAAAAAAGTCTGGTGATTTTAAGGATGAAGTAATTCTTGAAGCATATGAGAAATTGATAGAAAATTACTATCCCAAGGATAGATCTATGTTTGTAACTCTTCATACAGAAATGAGATATGCTGGACCAAAAGAGGCAATTCATCATGCAATTATGAGAAAGAATTTCGGATGTTCACACTTTATAGTTGGAAGAGATCATGCAGGTGTTGGAAACTATTATCATCCTTTTGCAGCCCAAGAGATCTTCAAAGATTATCCTGATCTCGGAATTGCACCACTTTTCTTTCCAGCATTTTATTACTGCAAGAAATGTTTGAGCTATGCAAATGAAAGAAACTGTCCGCATTTACCGGAATTTAGAGAAGAACTAAGTGGCACAAAGATGAGAAAAATGGTTAGCTCTGGTGAGATTCCAGCCGAACACTTGATGAGACCAGAAATTGCAAAATTGATTATGTCATCGATTGATCCATTTATTAAGTAATATATTAATATCTATAATCAATCTAAGTTGATTCATTTTGTTCTTTTATCTTGATTGCAATTAATATCTTGTTAATTCTAGAAGACGTATTATGGAATAACAAAATTTATACAAACCATATAGACTGTAGCAATTATTGTTTGAAAATAAAGAATAAAGTATCTTTAAGCTTTTTCATAAAACAACTCTGTTTATATAATCACTTGTAAAATTACAAGATCAATATGTGATATATATTTTTAAAACAATCGTAAGCAATAGTTACAGAATAATAAAATGTAATTGGATACAATGATTGTTAATAACTGAACAAGATAGAGTAAGGATTAATTAATATTACTATATCATAGACTCTATGTCATATGCGGCTGCCGATTATGTCATTTTTGTTAGTGGCTATGATGCTTATGCCTGAACTGACCTTTGGTCAAAGCCAACAACAATTACTGAATCCTACTCAAGGCGAATATAGTGTAATCAAATCAAAAAATAGTGAACAATTTGTTTTTCCTTATTCTTCGTCAAATAGTGATAGGATGCATCCATTTGTTTATACTTTCGACACGCCTAAAGTTACAAACTGGATTTTGACAATACAAAATAATATGTCATATAGTGAAATGCAGAATGCGAAAACTATTGTAAAATTGCAGGAACCCACACAAAGCGACAAGTTCATTGAAATTGCAATGTTTGGAGATGCTTCTAAGAAATTCTGGGTTGCAGTAAATACACGGGAGTCTGGCTATATAAGAGTCTACGAACAAGATAATGATGGATGGTCTAGAGATGAGCCATTAATCGTAGCACATGCAAATAATCAAGGACTGACTATTACAAATGGCAAAAGGATTATTATTGATAGATTATCAATAAACGATTTTTCCCTTGCTTCTATTGCAGTATACGGTAAAGAGGATCTAGATTCTGCTGTTAACACCTATAAAGGAAATATATCATTTAATGTGATTTACGGAAGTCCTGCAGATTCTCCTCTTTATTATTTTCCACTTGCTATGATAGTCGGTATTGGTGGGCTTGTTGCTGGTCTTCTAGTATTTAAGAAAAGGAAGACTTCTTCGGAGGAGCAGACGCAGCATCAGTAATATTGTTATGATAAAATTTACAAACACTCTTTAATTCACATACTTTGCAATTTGGTTTTATTGGAAGACAGACATTTTGACCAAACATTACAAAAGTCGAGTTTACTTTTAGCCAATACTTTTTATCAATAACACGGCTTAGCTCAATTTCAGTATTTTCTGGAGTTCGAGTATTAACAAGACCCAGTCTGTTTGATATTCTGTGAACATGAATATCAACTGGAATTGCAGGTTTATTAAAAGCATATACTAAAACACAATTTGCCGTCTTTATGCCTACACCTGGTAGACCCAGTAGTCCTTCTAAATCATCGGGAACTTTTCCGTTAAATCTTTCAATTATTAATTGTGAAACTTCTTTAATCCTCTTTGCTTTGATATTGTAAAAACCACTGCCATGGATTATTGCTTTTATTTCTTCTATATCTGCCTCTGCCAATTCCTTAGTATTTTTGAATCTATTAAATAAGTTGTTGATAATTTTTTTGGTATTTTCATCTCTACTACGGGCTGATAAAATGGTAGCAATAAGTATTTTAAATGCATCACTTCCTTGTTCGATTTGCAATTCTGTAAGAGCAGTAAGTCTTGGTAATTTTTTATTATAAAGCACTTTTTCCATTTTATTAATTATACTACCCATAGCTTTAGTAGTCAATAATAGAAGCCTCTGAGAATATAATTTGTGCTAAAAGACCTATATGTTTATGTCTAAATACTATCACTTGCTTTTTGGATCAGAATATATTGTTACGTTGTCTGTATTCTCCATAGCCACTTCAATCTAATTTCAATATATTCACTATGAAAGAAAATATATTAAAGATTTAATATTATAGAAATAATATAACAACAGAATAACATTCTTATCAATATGGATAGCCATAGGGAAATTAAAATAAAAGAGGTTCTGATCTTTATAAAGAAATAAAATGTAGCTTATTATTTTCGCTCCTTTATTCTACCACGGCCTGTCTTTCTTGGTGATATGTTTCCAACTTTACGTCCTGGTGGTGTAGTTCTGCCAACCGATGATTGACGGCCAATATGCTGATGCCTTCCACCACCATGTGGATGATAGACTGCAGCTTGTGCAATACCTCTAACTGTAGGATATAATCTTCCATGAGCTTGCATATACTTTGCCCTATTGCCTGCTTTTAGAAATGGCTTTTCTTTCCTACCTGCGCCTGCAATTGTTCCAATCATTGCTCGACATTTTGGATTAACTGTAAGAAACTTACCAGAAGGAAACTTTAATGTTACGCCCTCAGTACCATGAGCAAAAACAAGAGCAGAAGAACCTGCAGATTTAATCAACTTACCACCATCACCAGCGTTCTTTTCAATGTTGCAAATTAAAGTACCGTCAGGTATTGATTCTAAAGACAAAATATTTCTTGCAGTTGCAGTTGCTCCGATACCAACTTCAATTTTACTTCCAACAGTTATACCATTAGGAGCTGGAACATAGGAATAGATGTTGTCATCAAAGTGAATCCTCGCTAGCGGAGCATCTCTTCCACGTTCATGTACAATATCAACAACGGTACCAGAGTGATGTTCATCTAACTTAAAATTAGGATATTTAGCTGGTGCAATCTTTCCAACGATAATTGCTCTGAATTGCTTGCCTCCCCGACCTCTTCTACGTACTAATGTTCGCTTGCCCAAACTTACTCAAAAGATACGCACAAATAGGTGATTTTAAGTTTATGTTAATTTAAGACTGATAACTAACAACAATTACCGTCTTGAATAAGTAATTACTAAACACATTATTTTATCTACAAAAGGATTAATAAATTAAAGATAATAACACCAAGATTTGGGAGAAAGGTAGTAAAGGTATAAAGATGAGTAAAGTACTAGGTGTCATCGTGAGCCAGAATACTCTATCTCTAAAGGTACTTGAAGCTTACACTAGAGATGTAGGCCGTGGAGTTGCTCGAATTGACTATGATTCTATGGATTCTTTGAGTGCATCTACAGGTGATGTAATCGAGATTAGAGGCAAACGTAGAACGGTTGC
>DASQYF010000255.1:0-3949 GCA_035639375.1 Nitrososphaeraceae archaeon | reverse complement strand
ATGATGAACATTCTTCTTCTTTAGGAGCAGAAAAGTAGTTCCTAAAGATTTTATAATAATAAAGATGTTCTTTGTCTTTTATAATTACTCCTTCGGATAATGCTTTAGTTGTATCCTCTCTGTATGATATGTCATCTAAATTTTTAATAATAAGATCTCGAATTTTTATGGTGCCGGCTCCTTGCTCCTGTGCTAATTTAGTTCTCCATACTATCTGTTTGCCTAGCTCGTATTCATAACACTTCCTCAAAATAAATTTGCCCCATAACTCATCTATGTGCTCTCCTATCATTTTAATAGTATCGATACTTTTGACATAATGCATGAACTTCTCATCTAAAAAAGGCGTCTTTACCTTTATGTCGAGTTTTCTGCCAATTAAGCTTGATGAAAAATGCATGGTATCCAAAAGTCTTTGCAATTCTGCTTTTAGCATTTGTATATCTGAAAAATAACGCTTAAGATAATTGTAGCCGGCAAACAGCTCATCGCCACCGTCCCCAGTCATTATTGTAGAAATTCCTTCTTCTCTTACCTTACTCAATCCAGCATACATCACACTGGAATTTCTAATTTCAATAGGATCGAATGTCTTGAACAGGTGAATCATTTCATTGATAATATTCAATAATTCAAGATCTGTTAAAATTATTTCTGTATGTTTTGTGCTATATTTTGTTGCCACTCGCCTAGCAAAGCTTAGATCCATTGAATCTTTTCCGAACCCGATGGTCCAGGTGAATGTCGGCTTTACTATGCTTGCAAGGATACTGCTATCTAACCCTCCTGATAGTAATAGTGCATTTGAGTAGTTTCTCTTTATGCTCTCACATAATTCAGACTTCAGACGATTACAATCATTGTCGTGCAATTATTTTTATAATATCTATGATAACATATTTTTGCTTTATTTTCATTTTAGCAACCTCTATGTAATCTGGATATAATAAATATTTAACAAGAATTGTCTGTGTAGCAACAGCAGGTAATAGATTTTCTCTACATTAATTTATTGAACATTAGTGATCGGCTGATACAGAATAATGATATACGAACATGCTTCTATGGAGATAAAATTAAAGTATTTATCATATAGACTCAGCCCATTAAACAAAATATCCAATTATAAAATATGGGATCCGTTTAAAAAGCTTGTTTTTTATTTCATAGGAAATTAATTTGATTTCATCTTTTCTATGCAATTAAGGGCTTTAATCATCAGAGTATATAGCTACAATAGAAATCTCCGATCCGATCCAAAGCCAAAATCCATCACTATTAGACAAAATTGTTAAGAATAGTCTGCAAATTCTTTTGGTATTTGCATCAGATATATAATCACGGATCGTTATTTTTAAACTTATTTTCTTTCTATTTAAATAGCTGAAGTCTCTAAATGTTTCAGATTTCGAGTTTAGAAACATCCATGGTTAATTGCGATTCTTTAAAATTTGAAAATCTAAAAGATAAACAATAACGCTAATTAATTGTAGTCAAATTTTTGTTTCAAAAAGTGGAAGAAACAGTAATACTTAATTTTATAATGAACAACATTGTCACGTGGGAACTTTTTTAAATATCTCATACAACTAGAAGTCTGAATGATAAAACAGAAGATCAAAGTCAACAATCATACTTATAATGTGACTATGAATGAGCAGACTCAAATGTATGCCATGAGATTAAAATCGTTGTACCAGCAAAGCTACAGTGACATGGACAGTTTTGATGAAGTTAGTGTGGAAATATCCACAACAGTAAACAATCTTTTAAAACATGCTTTATCTCCAGAAGTTAAAGAGGATGACATGGATGGAGTAATACAACAAGTACTAAAGATGTTTGAGAAACCTTCGCAAAGAAGGTAACTTTAAACGTGATTCAGGAATGTTTCGGCTAACAATCTTTGTATTTTAAGTACAACTTTTTAAAGGCATAATACTATTAGTAATAGAGCAGGCCTACTAAAAGATTTCAATAAAATACAGTGGCTAGCTATCAATTGGATCCTTGATTATAGCAGCTAACTACAAAAAGGTCTAAATAACATTTATATGGATTTTATACATGCAAACTGAGGTTATCAAAAAATGTATCAATTTATCCTGCGGTTCTACTTATGAGATCAACACTGATATTTATAGATGTACTTGTGGATCTCTTCTTGATATAATATACCGTGAGCATCCTTCAAAGAATCTCATTGATATCTTTTATGAACGAAGAAACCATGGAGGAAATATCTATAATGAAAGTGGTGTTTGGCGTTTTCGCGACTTGATAAATTTTTCTGGAATTGATACAGAGGATTTAAATCAATGTGCAGCCGTCCTTGTTTCCCTGGATGGTGCAGAAGGAAGGTTATCCAGACCTTATCAAATGAGTAAGGTGGCTGATTATGTAGGTATGAAGCACAATTCCTTTCTTTTGCAACCAGAGGGATATAATCCCAGCGGCTCTTTCAAAGATAATGGCATGTCCACAGCAGTTACCCATGCCAAGATGTTGAAAGTCAAGAAATTGATTTGTGCTTCTACTGGAAATACGTCTGCGTCTGCGGCCATGTATGCAGCAAATGAAGATATGGAATGTGATGTTTATATTCCAAAGGGAGAAGTCGCGCCAGGAAAATTGAGTCAGGCATTTCAATTTGGAGCGCAGGTAATACAGGTCGATGGCAATTTTGATGACGCATTGTCTGCTTCTTTAAAAAATGCAAAAGAATTTTCAGGATACACAGTTAATTCTGTCAATCCCTTTCGTCTAGAAGGACAAAAGACGATTGTTTATAGAGTAATGGAATATTTAAATTGGAGTCCGCCTGACTGGATTGTTTATCCAGGTGGAGCACTGGGCAATACCTCTAGTTGTGGTAAGGCCTTTATGGAATTATATAAGTGGGGCTGGATTAAAAAAATTCCTCGTATAGCAGTAGTAAATTCTGAAGGTGCAAACGCATTCTATGAGCTGATGAATGGTACTTTTGAAAACAAGAAGATTAATTGGAATAATGGAAAGCCAGATTTGGAGATGATTGAAAGGTATTACGCTATAAAATATGGAGGAGGCGCTCTTCCAAAAACTCAGGCTACTGCAATCCAGATTGGAAAGCCCGCCAATATTGTGAAGGCATTACGAGCTATCGACTTCACCAACGGAGTGGTTATACAAGTTAGTGATAAAGAAATGAGTGACGGAATGTCAGTTGTTGGATTGAATGGTTTTGATTGTGAGATAGCGTCTGGTGCTGTTCCCGCAGGCGTCCGCAAGCTTCGTAATGAAGGTATAATCCATAAAGATGATATGGTCGTTGGTATACTTACTGGCAGACAAAAAGATCCTCGATTAGTAGTAACTTATCATACAAATGCAGCCAACATGTTTGCAAGACCTCCAACGAACAACTGAGAGAATTAAATTTATTTACCTATTTTGAACATTCAAACTGCTTAGATCACAATAATGCTAATGTTAATTACCAGGTATTGATATATGTCAAAAAGCTCTGCAACAAGATAATCCTACTGAGACACAAAAAAATAACATGATTATGTTTTAAAAATAAAAGGCTCTTATCTATACATTCAGAAAAAACGTATACAATATTGCTGTCAGAATGTATCAATAATTATAAGCATTTACCTTAGATAATGAAATTACCTATAAAAATCTTGAAAAGATCAATTATAATAACAACATCAATTTAGTATAACTCTAGATATTCATTAGGCTACGTTATTTGCTCTGAAGTTGATGTGTGGTGAATCAGAGAATAGAGTTCCTTTTATTGGTATAACTAATTTTATGATATCCATTAAACGATCACGGAAGTCATGAATAATCTTCTATCAACTATGCCTATTCATTAGGCAAATGATTGCAATATCATTTACATTAGTGCCGGTGTTTCCAGTAAATAACAATGAACCTATTTTTTTCAAAGCATTGT
>DASQYF010000254.1:0-4199 GCA_035639375.1 Nitrososphaeraceae archaeon | reverse complement strand
GCATTTGCTTCTTGTACTACAAGTAATACAACTGAAAGCGCTAGTATGGTTGCTATAGCCACAGCCGCTGCTAATATTCCTAAGGTTGAACTTTGATGTTTGTTCTTCTTCATCATCATAATTATAGCATCTGAACTAGGTTATCTACCTAGGTAAAACCCACTTTTGATATATTGACACAACTGTCATAATATGACAATGTTTATGTTTTATCATAATACATTTCTTTGATATTCAGAAGAATGTCTATTGGAGTTAATGAAAGAATGAGACATATCTTGCTAAGTGGGGCTAACACCACTAATACCAAATGGGCTGTGAGCTTAACATCTAAACAAAGCTAATAGAAAGTGAAGGCAGTTAAAGCAGTGAAGGCTCTACAGAAGATAGAAGGTACCCGAAATAAGATACGAATGTAAAAAATGACAATAATATCCAAGATAACTATAACAAATCGTTAATAATACTATAAATTCTAAGAATATATCACTCAAATGATATTAGAAGTCGATACATTCTCCATAACCATAATAGCCATCATAGCCTTCCCATAGTCAGACTTTGAAATAAGCCGAGACAAACAATCTATTGCCCATTAAACATGCTTTTGCTCTTTTTTCTCTCTTGCCATTTATGAAATTTCTCTCCAAACATATACCATACTGTAATTGAAGCAAATACAAACGCTGCCATAGAAAGTACTCTTAGCCCATCTATGAAAATAGAGAGTATTGCACTTATCAATCCTACAATTAAACAATAGATCAGTACCTTCTTAGGCGTGAACCTATCGTCTTGTTCTTGTCTATTATTATTCATCATCTCCATGCTTTCTCCTGATGATGATACTTCTGTTCTTTATCCTCTTCTTCTTGCTAGAAGCCATATGCTACCGGTGCCGGTTATTATCAAGCCTATGATTAAAAGAATTATTCCAATGCCGACTCTTGTCAAATCTTCCCCCTCTACCTTCTCTGTCTTTAGAATTTGATTATTACAATATCACTTATTTGATCTTGGGTTAGACTCGAGTTGTTCAGACCAAGGTCATATCCACATTGAAATGTTTGCCAGAACGCGGGTGATTGTTGTAAGTCTATAGTGAATACTCCAATTCCAAGTGCTAATATGCCTAATCCTATGAACAATACTGTCTTTGATGTAGAACCTTGCTTAGGTTCTCCATTTGTTACTTAACTTCAATTGTTGCTTATTTGTAATGAGTAATTTATAAGATTATAGATAATTATCATTCATTTAATGGATATTACACACCATTGAATAATTGTCATGCAATTTTCATCTATCAGTAGGAATTAATGATAATTATTCCCATGTTAGGACCCAGTCTATCCAATCTATTATCTTCAAAGTTGAAAAAGCTACTTAGTTCCAACTATACATAAACCACTAGGATTGCTTATTTCACAATTGTTGGCTGAAAAGCTGTTTGAATTCACATTTATCGCTAAACCGTTGGCGTTGTTCAGATCAACCCCATTTTTGAAGAGATCATTAGATTCTATTCTATTACCATTGCTCTCGGGGTCAACAAATATTCCATTATGACTTTCTCTTACATCATTCTTTGATATTAGAGAATTATCCGTGGTATTAAGTGTAATACCAACCAATTGATTAGCAGTTATTAGGTTCTGTGTTAGCTCAAGAGCATTACTTGATTGCGATGTGAATCCAATGTTGTTTTTAGTAATTATATTTTGCATTGCTTGCAAGCCTCCTGTACCAATTGAAAATACTCCAATTTGATTTGCTCTAAGCATCATCTGTTTTATTGATGTACCTTCAGCACCTGATAATAAAATTCCTGCTTGGAATCGCTCTATTGTTCCTTTACCTTCAATTCTTACACCATCCTTATTTATCACGGATATGCCTACTTTTGAACTGTCAGTACCTAGACCTCTTATTGTATGACCGTTTAGTCTTATGGTTGTACCGTCAGCTCCAACAATCAAACCATCTCCGCTACAGTTTAAGTCAGAGTTCAACTCAACGTGTCCTTCGATAACTTGTCCGCAAGCAGCATTAGTAGTAGTAGTTGGCGTTCTAGTATCACCTTGTATTGCTAATGCTTCTTGTTGTTGTCGATATATAATGATGTTAGTAGTAATACTAGGAAGAGCAATAGATAACATTAAAACAGTTAGTATTATCGTGATCGAAGCAGACAAAATTAGTTCACTATTACTATACACCTAATCTAGTGATTAATAGCAAATAACTAAGATTTTCTAACCAAGTTGTTAGGAATCTTTAAGCAATCTCCCAAGAGCTCTATAATTGACGAGAATATACTTTGCTATAATATCTTGTTTGTTGCTGAGTAAGTTTTGTATGTAATTAATTAGAGGAATATATGCCGCATATGGCTTAAGAGTATATAATGATATGAATATATCTAACTTAGCTACAAGAGTGTTAATATCAATACCCTAAAGAAAAGGAAGATATGAACCATGACAGCAACTTTATCAATACTCTACTGTTGCAAAAGCTAATCAATGCAGTATAGATATCATTAAATGATTGTCTTGCCTTGATTGTAAAGGTCTAGTACAAGTCTTTCTTTTTCTTGTCTAGTTAATATTATCATATATTTTCTATCTTCAAGAAATATATAGCATAATAGAAGTTTAAAGCTGTTACCACTTGTTATCATTTGATACCAGTTTTGTTATCATTGTTATCACTTCATTATCTCTGTTATCATCTGCTTCCAGCTGTTAACATTGCACAGTAATGAAATAGAATAGTGTCAGGACTTGTCTTATCATCAGTAACTAGTAAACTCCAAGTTTAAGGTAAAGGGACATATTTGTACTCTTTAGTTTGGGTATCAAAGATCATAATCCCTCCTTCTTCAAATAATCCAGAAGCACTTTTAATTTTTTTATGTGCAGTACCTGGATTAAGAACTAATGTCTGTCCAATCTTGTCATCTCTTCTTTTATGTGTGTGACCATGAATAAAAACATCATATATTCCACTTCTAATAGCTGCCTCTCTAAGTTTTTCACTTGTCCCATGATAAATACCAAATCTTAAACCATCAATTACTATATCATCAAATTCTCCTTCCAGCTTGCCGCCTAGTTCCATGAACTTTTTTAGTAGCATAAATTTTTCTCCATCATTATTGCCTAAAACTCCAATTATTCTGCCGAGTGGTAATTCATCTTTTAGTTTCTTGAATTCATCGATTACTCCAGGGAATATGAAATCGCCTGCATGAATAATCCAGTCAATTTTTTCTTCCCTAAATATTTCAATAGCATTTTGTACGTTATCAATATCGTCATGTGTATCTGATATTATTCCTATTTTCATTACAAAATTATTCATCTGTAATTATTTCAACCTTATCAGAGCAGCATTAGCAATTGAACTGTATGATACTCTTGCTATAATAGAATGATAAATGTCTTTAAATCTCATTTAAACCGTACTTGACTTAGTCTATTCTCAAAGTCGTGGTTTTGGCCTAGCTTTGACCCTTAGTACATGCTTCTGGTCCTTCTCTTTATGAATCGAGTGAACGGAATCCGCCGCTGACACTCAGAGCCTTACCTGCCTTTGAGCTGGCCAGGTTCCAGCTGGTCAAGTGATCTATGTGAATCTTTACGGTTACATCGTCTCCTTTGAAGAGGTAAGCAGCGACGTTGGCGTCGCTCAGACCTTCCGGCGTCACATACTTCAAATGGATCAAGCGATTGATCTGCCGCGCCTTCTCTCCATAGACGAGCTCCACTCGACCCCTGATCAGCACTCCTTTGAGATCCAGGCCTGCCCGCGACAAGTCGATCATCACGGACGCGTTTGGTCTCGCTCGGAGGTTCCGGTACTTGTGTGTATGGCTAGACGTTGGAATGCATATGTCGTTACCAATTCGTAAGAACCACATGGGCAAGAGGTGGATACATCGTCCTGGTCGAGTGTGGCCAGGCTTGCGATAAGTGTCATCGAAAGGAGCTCATCGATCTCTGCGGAGCTGAGTATTGGAGGCCTCTCTGCAGAGGAATCAAAGGAGCGACTTGCCATATCCTCCCCCATTAACATTTCCGATCATATTCATAATCTGTGTTATACGTATGTTATTTTTTGCATATATGAATTAGGTAATTGGCATCCAAGAACAAGAATAGATAGAAAAAGAATATAATTCTAAAATAAAAGTG
>DASQYF010000253.1:0-6156 GCA_035639375.1 Nitrososphaeraceae archaeon | reverse complement strand
TATTTTAAGCGCCATATAGTCAATAGCAAAAGCTAATACTTGGGGATAATGGGTAGTACTTCCTGGAAATTCAAATTTTTTGGCTTTAATAGAAGAAACATTATTATCATTTTGCATATCTATATAACCACTATCCTACTTACACAGTTGGTATTAAGGATTGAGATAGGAATATGATATGTGTGTGTGGATATACAACACATTCACTCTTCTTTGATATCGAAGTGACTAACGTTTAGCATCATTGTGAAGGTCTGGAATTGTTTTTGTATTCAAAAATGATTTAAAGCATGAGTAGATATCTTTCAATACTTTCATTCTTCGGTTATACTATTTCACCAAGCACGATATGGCTTGTCATCTTTACCAATTTCTTCTTTTATTCTAAATTCGATTGAATAAACATATTTTCCATATCATAACTACTCCGTCTGCGCATAACTCTACCAATTTCTTTTACTCTATTCATCTTTGCTTCAAAATCTGAAGCATTAGGATTTTGTATACAATAAGTAAAAATGTCATAAAGTTCTTTCCCTAAATATGCATCGAATTTCCTTTATTTCACTTGCCTATTATATTTATCCTGGCCTTTTACTTATATGATATCCAAATTTTGTCTTGGCTGGCCCAGTTATTATTTCTTGTTATCTTATACTTGACATTTTCAGTATTGCGCATCGATAATTTACAGCATGAATTAACACAGACACATGCTCATTGTTGATTAATATAAAGGTAAATGACATCTCTGTGATAATGACAAATAGAACTTACATAACTACTCGATTTGGTAATATTGAACTAGAATTCTATTCTGATGTTGCACCAAAGACAGTGGAAAATTTTAAAAAATTGGCAAAGAATAGGTTTTATGATGGATTAATATTTCACAGAATTGTACCAGGATTTGTAATACAGGGAGGGGATCCTTATACAAGAGATACTAGTGACAGAAGAAGATGGGGAACTGGTGGACCAGATTGGAATATAAAAGCTGAATTTAATAAAAATAAACATTCTCGTGGTGCAATATCTATGGCAAGATCACAAGATCCAGATAGCGCCGGATCACAATTTTTTATAGTCTTACAAGATTCATTTTTTTTGGATGGCGCGTATACTGTATTTGGAAGAGTGATATCTGGAATGGATATAGTAGATAAAATATCATCTTTGAAAACAGATTCCAGAGATGCACCCATTGACCCAGAGCAGGCAAGGATGATAACGGTTACTATTAATGATTAGATTTATCTATGAATAATAGTCAAAATTGCTTATGTAAAATATCAAAATGATTGGCAGCTATTAACAAAAATTTAGAAAAAGCTTTAAGGCAATAAGATAATACAAAATCAAGATAGTGTTTTTGCTACGAGTATTAAAAGATAATAACAGAACTATATACATACTAACCCAAGCATAGACCGTTTATTGAAGATGAAAATCAGAAATATTCGGAGGAATGTAATTTGATGCTACCGAACCCTGATGGTGTATTATTAACCATTTATTATTATCATTATTTTTGTTAATATTTTTGTTAATATTCTGTCGTTCGAATATATTTGTAGCAATTACACCCATTCTAATTTTGTTTTCATTGACAATAGTTTCAATGTTTTCTAAACATACGACTATTGCTATATTTTCAAATATCTTTATCTTTGTATTTGTAATAATAAACTTTATCATCTGTGTATTTTGAAATATTCTATTCCAACTATCTCGTATTGCCATCCAACCTGTAAACAAATCCCAACCAGGATGAACACAGACTGTATTATCAGTATGATCCCATACCTCTTCCATTTTTTCAAGAGACAAACTTTCAAATGCTTGATAAAACCTTATGTTGCTCTTCTCTACTGCTTTTTCTTCTTCTTCTTTGATAGCTTTATTATGCATATAATTGACTTATCCTTGAGTATTAGTAGATAAATTAGTTTTTGCGTGTATGTATGTTAATGAATATTGTCATGTGTAATAATTTGAGTTTTATGCAATAACTTTACTAGGAAATATAAAACTAGTTTAGACATTATTGAAAGCTGCAAAATTTTGAATATGAGGCTGCATGGGAATTTAGCTAGCTATTTCATAGACTAGGCATATAATCATAATAAGACAAGATAAAGCGTATAAACAATAAAAGATAATATAAAGAAATGTATCTATATAACTCATAAATTAAACGATCTGATTAATTATGTCTGAACACGAGCAACTCCATTTTCGGCATGATATCGTCAGGATAGCTGTTGGTGATGATAATGATGGTGATATGATGAATATAATTGAAGGTAATTTAACTATACCTAATACTACTATTGATGCTAAAGGAACTGTTATATTCGCTCATGGAAGTGGAAGCAGCAGACACAGTCCAAGAAATCAATATGTTGCTCAAGTGTTAAACAATGCGGGTATTGCTACATTACTAATTGACCTTCTTACAAAGGAAGAGGAAAAGATAGACGATATAACCAGAGAGCATAGATTCAATATCAGATTGCTTGCCAGACGACTTTTGATTTCTACTGACTGGCTTTCACAATATCCTAAACTTCAAAATTTAAGTATTGGATATTTTGGTGCTAGTACAGGTGCAGCAGCAGCACTAGTTGCAGCTTCAGAAAGAACAAACGCTATCAGTGCAATTGTATCACGTGGTGGCAGACCAGATTTGGCTGGTCAAGAAGTTCTAAATCACATTCAATCTCCTACACTTTTGATTGTAGGAGAAAATGATAAACAAGTAATTCAATTAAATAAGCAGGCATTTGTGCAACTTAGTAAGCTAGAAAAAAAGAAAAAGATAGTAATAGTTCAAGGAGCCACACATCTTTTTGAAGAAGCAGGCACACTTGAAGAGGTTGCAAGGCTGGCTAGTGGCTGGTTTGAGTGCTTCTTTCTGGAAAAGAGGAAGACATAGCCAGCCCGCCAGCCAGCTAGACACCAATTATAACATAGATGTAATAAACTAACAATAATAATATAATAATAGTAGCATACTGTATACCTACACATGTGGAAATTAGTGCGGCATATTGTATGCTGCCATATGGAACACTTCTTGGATCGTTTAGTAGGAGCTCTAGAATGAAAATAGGCTGTTACGTACAATTGATACGTTTCTTTTTTATATCCAATTTTACTGTCTACATATTTTGTTAAACGCGCCAGAATTAAGTGTTTAGTCATGTCTAGGACAAATTTGCAGACACAAGTAAGTTTTATCAAGATGGAATTTTGAACTTATAGTAAACAAACATATGAAATGATACAATTCTATAATGCATGTATATCCTCAATGCGTCTACATACGATTAGGCCGCAAAATTAATCGAGAATCTATACCTATTTTTATTTGAATCATTAAAATTATACTATAATTTTATCATTTTTTTGCAATAGACATATAGAATCGACGACTCTTGTTCATATTATTTGTTATTCTCTTTCTAATTCAATTGATCTCTATGGGCATGAGTGTTATGGTTAGATTATCGTTAATAACTCTATTTAGCACTGTCAATGTATTCCTTTAGGATATGCGCTTGGAATATCTATTTGTGGTTAAAATTATATATAATGTGCTTGACTATTCAAATATCACTTAGAATGTATACGTCCTTTTAATACTTTGAAAAGATAGTAATAATAAGAAATTAACTACTAATGACAGATTAAGCAATAAAGAATGTCCTAAAACCTTATTTTGTGGTGAATAGAACTAAAAGTAGAACCTTGAAATACATACTGGTCCGATCTGATCTCCTTTCACTGGCCTGTTCTGCTACCATGTATTTCACAAGTCAGATCGGAACCAATATTTTTTCTATTGTTAAACATCTATTAGGTTCTCATATATCGAGTTGGTAAAAGACCATATTCAGCCGG
Organism: Nitrososphaeraceae archaeon; assembly: GCA_035639375.1. Classification (GTDB taxonomy): domain Archaea; phylum Thermoproteota; class Nitrososphaeria; order Nitrososphaerales; family Nitrososphaeraceae; genus JAJNBK01. The sequence continues at coordinate 2,250 of DASQYF010000253.1, read as the reverse complement.
TTATCCATCAATTGTTTGACTGCTATCTTATCTTTTGGTCAAATCCCGGCGCCCAATGTTGATGGTTTGACCTGTTTGCTCTGGTTGGCGGCAAGTCTCAAATCCAAGACTTCGATTATCTCCAGTCACCAGAGCGATCTTCTTTTTAGCGCTTAAACTGAATTCGTCGATACGATGAGCCGCCTCTTTATAAATAAATTCGCATGTTCATTTTGACAAAGATCTAAAATAATCGTTGAGATCTAACAGGTATTATCACTAGAATCAAGCCATCATTCCATCTGTATTTTATACTCATTAAATTCAAAACTTCAGCGGCTAATCTGGTCTGATTGCCTCGATCAACTATTCGAGCAGAACCTTTCAATGTCTTATCGTTTATAGTAAACAAAACTCTAGGATTATGTATAATATTCTGAACCCAATCTGCATCCTTCCAATGTTCTGACATTACATAATATCTTTTATTATGCTCAACAAACCAAATCTCTATTTTTATGATGTTTATCTGTCTTCGATCCTATAGTAGTTAAATATAGGAAATCAGGTTGGTTCAACAACTGAATCTAAAATTGATCGGTCATATCTTTCCCTTAAACATTATAATCATCAATATATTATCTGACATGTAGGAATACTTTTTCATGCGTAAATTGGATCTACAGCGATGTTATCCAATAAATAATTGATTTCGCATATTTTATCAATACACGCTTATAGTAAGAATGTGATAACCATTCCAGCTCCAATCATGATCACGATAATACGAAAATTATCTACCAAGCCTAACATCATCTTTACAAATTCTATAATGTATTGGTATTACTGTTACAATAGAAGTAATATGCATAATAATCTTTTCACTAAATTTTTTTGTGATTTTATAATATTGCAATACTACATGACTAATCAGACATTATACTTATTAGATTTGAGCTACACTTAGCAAACTGGAGGCTTCTAGTATATAGTTAACATATCTATATGAACTTCATTATTTTCTCAAATGTAGGATAGATTGAATCTTGTTACATTGATAGCTCTACTTGTAGCATTGATGTCTACTACAATTGGAGGTTACTTCCTGCAAGATGCGTTTCAGGTTTTAGTCGGTTTCAAAGAGACACCAATGTATCTAAATCATGTAAAGGAATTGAATCTGCTAGCGATTGTGATATATCATATGACGTATCAATACCAGATGAGTACATTAAGTTTATACCGCTGAAAGGAAATCCAGAATATGATATTGGTCAGGTGCGTTTTTTAGTACAATGTACAATACTTGAATAAAAATCAATAGTATATTGACGGAGAAAACAAATTCATACCATCCATCCATTAATAGAAAGATAATTTCTTCAAAAAAGTTGAGATTTTTAATAGAGACTAGGTTAGTAAAATCAAATTTATATAATGTAAGAATATTATATTATCTAATCGAATCTCTTGCAGCTTTACCAGAGAATCATTTAAAGAAACTAAGTGTATATCTGTGTAATTTATTAAATGATATCGTGTTCGATTATGTGTTGAGGGGTCAATATGTATCCCATGCTAATTTACTACCGTTTACATTTGCTCTGATTTCAACCCATTTTGTATCTCTATTTTCACTCATACTAGTATATGGATACTTGTCAAGATCGTAATGCGTAGAGTTACCATTAAAAATAGCAATTGGAATCGTATTGTAATATGGATTCAATTGTTGTCGTCGACGACTATTCTGTATATCATTATTATTAGTATTGTCAAACAGTGAGCGTTTTATCGTGTTATCCACAATGATAATAGCCTTTTGTCCTTTAACGGATAGAGGTATATCGTTAACCTTGTCAACTTTTTTAAAATCTAAATCGATGTTATATACATATTTTGGAATCCAGTATAAGCCTCTAGTCCAATGACGACCAATCATGGTCATGACATTGTTGTTATCATTGATGATGATGTTGTTATTGTGATTATGATCATTTATCTTTTCTTCATTTACTAAGTATTGAACTAAATATGCATATACTTTAAAGTAAGTTGAAGTAACATTTGTCGTTATTAGCATAGTAATGGTTACAATCCCAAAAACACTTATCCCTGAAATAATAGCAAACGGCAATATTTGATGAATCTTTTTATGATTAATTCTAGATGATACATCTACTATCATGCTAGCAGCTGCAATGCAAAATGCGGGTATTAATGGAATTAAATGAAAGAATGAAACGAAGTTTATAATGAAAAGAAATATCA
>DASQYF010000252.1:0-2046 GCA_035639375.1 Nitrososphaeraceae archaeon | reverse complement strand
GTTACTATACTTTCGGAGAATATGATGTTGTAATAATTATAGAAGCTCCAAATGATGAAGCGGTATTGTCTTTGGTGCTCAAAGTTGGTTCAGCTGGAAATGTGAGAGCCAAAACCGTGAAAGCATTTGCCGCTGAGGAAGGCATGAAGATTATAACGGATCTTCCATAACCCTTAAGTAACAAATCGATAAAAGATTATCAGAGCGCATAACCATACTACTGAGAATTGATAGTAAATTCTCATATTGCCTATGACGAGCAATTTGATATTGAATTTATTATTTAGAACAAGTTTAGGAATTTAATAGCTCAGCCGCCTGTGCTCCAATATCTGATTCCTCTCTCTTTGCTGTTAGTAGATCAACTAACAAAGTAGGAAGTAATACCCTCTACCCCTGCAGCTAATAATATGGATGATATTCCTACAATAAAAGTGGATAGTAAATTTTTATTCATCTTTATTGCAATTCACATCGAAATATATAAGAGATACTTTTTTCCAAAATGCAATTAGCTTATCTTTATAATATATTTGTAAGAGAATTTTAGCATAAACAAACAATTGTGTTCATTAAAATGGTTCCTTTTTAACTGTTAATTAACTACCTTGTCTAGGTTTTTCTTTCATTCATACTTTAATTAAATGGTCATCAATCTAGCTAGCAACATGTTTTATAAATTCTCTTAAAGCTTGTGCTTCTTCTCTATAAGCTTTGATTGTTTGCGTTTTACCATCAGGACATGATAATGTTACTATTACGATGTTTACTTCTGCATCTGAAGCAAAAACAGCTGGTTGTACCTTTTCTATTTTGCAATTGGCATCAAGTTCTTTAATTTAGATATAGAGTCAAATAAAGACGACACTATTTTACATCCAACTAGTTAATTATGAAGCTATTATTAGAATATATAGTACAAGATAAATTCATACCTTCATCACTACATTCTTGTTTTTCCTTCCATACTTCTTTGAGCTAGGGATTTTAATATCTTGATGAGTTATAATCACTAGTATTGATTGACAGACTTTCACGAGTTAGCGGTGTAGATCATAGACTTGTAAAATAACAGGAAAGAGTTAAGAGAATTACCGAATCAGAATCTTAGATGACAATATATTATTATGCGATAAAGCTAAAGTCAGAAATTAACTATGACTGAGTAGCTGCTTTATCCTGATATTCTTGCAATAGAGACAAACTCTTTTTTATTATCTACACTTGTTGCAAATATCAAAAAAAATAATAAATGATTTCATTAATTTTATTTTATTCTTTCATTGTACTCGTTCTTTCTCTAGAACTCATGTCATTATTCCTCCTCCCCTTTTGCTTGTGTCGTGCAATACTCTATTCCTGTTTGTAGCGACAGTATCTGTAATAGGTTGTTGATCTTTTAGATTTTGGTCTTGTAATGTATTTTCTGGAACTTGACCAGAATAAGATGCTGCGATATCACTTCGGTTTCTATCACGTAGTTCATTGGCTACCAAGTTTCTTACTCTACTTGCAGTTATAGTTTTTTCTCTTAGTTGTGGAGGCTCTGATTTATTGCTATTCTTACCTTTGCTTTGTTGGTTACGAGCTTCCTGTTTTATTTTACCTGAAACTTTTTTTGCAACATCCCTTGCCATCAAAAATGGAACTCCGGACCTACCTACAGTTTGTGCCATACGATTTGTATCAAATTTTTCTTTGCGGCCACTTGATCTTCTGACAGTTATTTGCTGCTGCTCCTTTTCTAAAGCTTTTGTTTTGCCAACTGTTGGTCTTCTTTTTACCGTCTTCCTGGTACTAATACCATTGTCTCTATGTACCTTGGACGTTCTATTCCGTTCTGTACTATTATTATTACTATTGTCAGATTTCTTGCTTTTCATTAGTCTATACTATCTAGCTGGTTAACAAGAAACATATAGGCTGCTAAAAATCAATTTGTAAGCAATAACACGATATAATGCAGAATCATGGTAACAATTGGAAACAGAGGCTAATAGGCGATAATAAAGTGGCAACATGATAACAAAATTGGTAACAGTTCTA
>DASQYF010000251.1:0-2268 GCA_035639375.1 Nitrososphaeraceae archaeon | reverse complement strand
ACAATCCATTATATTATAATTAATAAAGAACAATGTATGTATCTACTCATTAGCTGATACAACAGAAAGACTTCTGACGAGAATATTTTGCGGCATATCCAAAACATAATGAAATCTTTTGCTTGTATAAGAAGAAAGTAGGTGCTAGAAATTGTTACCTTGTTCTTATATGCCTATGATATGCTATGCTGTAATATGATATAGTAATCACAATCACTGATTCTCTTAGGCAGATGAACAATGAGGCAGATCACTTTACAAAGTAGTGAGTTTGTGAAATTAATCTCCCAAGCATTCCTAGCCTTTCAATTTCAATAATGATGACGACATCGAATAAGATAAGTATAAAAGGACTAAAAAATCAGTACAACTTAATCTTAGAATAGCAACACAGAATTACACTCTAAACATGACATGGAAGTATTAACTAATCTTTGATTATACTTTAGCAAACTTTGTTCTGCTAAGTCATACAAGCATTATTTCTTTATGTAATCAATCATCAGAGAGAGATATGATAGCACACACAGAAACAACAACAACAAAGCAGTCTTCCTATAAACAAGACAAAAAGTAATTTGGAATCTATTTGGGCTTAATTTGGAACAAAGTATTAATGCCTATTTGGCAAAAATGTTATGTGGTAGAAATAAACGTTGTAGTTTCTGCATTGGCCGGAGCAGGTTCTTTCTTCTCACCTTGTATTCTTCCAATACTTCCTGCATTTATATCGTATTTGTCAGGAACAACTCTGCATGAAGTTCAGAGCAGCAGTTATAATGATAGTAATAATAATAGTAATAATACAAATACTACTACTGCTACCACCAACGACGGAGGGTCAGCAACAACAGCAGCAACAACAACAGCAAAACAATCGCTAACTGTCAAAAAGTCAACTAGACTCAATATTTTCTTAAATACTGTTTACTTTGTCCTTGGTTTTTCACTTGTATTTGCAGTATTAGGAGTTATTCTAAATAGTGTTCTTGCTACTGTTGGAATTGGCTTCCAAAGTGCGCTCCAATCAATTGGAGGAGTGGTAATTGTATTATTTGGCGCATACCTGATTTTATCTACAAAATTAAGGAGACTAAACTTTGAGAAAAAAATGACCAAGCTACCCAGATTTAAAACAAGTTATATTACATCATTTGTTTTTGGTGCTGCATTTGCAGCTGGTTGGACTCCTTGTGTAGGTCCAATTCTAGGTAGCACATTTACATTAGCAGCTACTGCACCTGGGGCTGCATACAATTCGCTATTAGCTTACTCTTTAGGCTTGGGTATACCATTCCTAATTACTGGTGCTTTCTTTTCACAAGCTACAGGTTTAATCAGGCGAATGGTAAAATATCTAAAATATTTCAATCCTATAATGGGTGCTGTGCTGATAATATTGGGTATACTGGTATTTACTAATCAACTAGCTTTACTAGGCAACTTTCCTCTAGCTAATCAAGTTATTAGTTTAGAGAGAGGATTTTGAATTATAATGAATAAAGATAATCTTAGTGCACTTCTGATGGCAGTTGCAGTTGTCTCTCTTATTGCAGGATTTGCAGTATATTTTAACAGTCCTGATCTTAATAAAACTGCATCTTCATCATCAAGTCCTGGTGGTAGTATAACAAAATTCATTCCAGCAACAATAACTAATAATGGTAATGCAAACAGCAGCAGCAGCCAGATCAAGAATGCTCAATTCCAAATCGACAAGTCCCAATTCAAAAAGGCACCTGATTTTGCCAAAATTACAGGTTACATAAATACAGAACCAATAAACATTAAAGATCTAAAGGGAAAGGTTGTACTAGTTGACTTTTGGACCTACAGTTGTATTAACTGCATAAGGACTATCCCATATCTAGTAGATTGGAATGAGAAATATGCTGACAAGGGATTGGTAATAGTTGGTATTCATTCCCCTGAATTTGAATTTGAGAAAAACATTGACAATGTAAAGGCAGCTGTACAAAAATATGGAATAAAGTATCCAGTCCTACAGGATAATGACAAAGGAACCTGGGATGCCTATCAAAATAGATACTGGCCAAGAAAGTATCTTATTGATAATGAAGGATACATAAGATATGATCACATAGGTGAAGGTGGTTATACTGAAATTGAAAAGGTAATCCAGTCATTACTTACTGAACGTGCTGCTCAAGCAGGTATATCTGAGATAAATCTAAACATAAATAAAAACACAACTACACCTAAAAATGTCCAGACTGTAGATTTCGCAAAAGTAAATACACCTGAACT
>DASQYF010000250.1:0-2462 GCA_035639375.1 Nitrososphaeraceae archaeon | reverse complement strand
GCAACACTGATAATGATGTGAAATTTTTTATAACTCACTGGATGATATCTTGACCAATAAATTTTGCCAAGTGTATAATCAACTTGGGTAAGACAATTTTCGTTATTTTGTCTTAAGGTCTTATCGCTGATATCATTTTGCGAAAAATCACAGTCACGCTGCTTTATTTCTTTATAAAATTCATTGATCAAATTATAGTCCCGATGATCACTAAAGACTTGACGTTTTGTGTCTTCTTCTATAGAATTCCATCTCAAAATAGGAAACATAGTGGTAGATAAAATATTATTTTTAAGTGTATCTCTAACTATGACCATCTCTTTTACTACATCAAAAACAAATTTTGGTCGGTCGATTTGGAATTTAAAATGTCTGATTCTTTTGTAGAATAATCCCATAAGAAAACAGACAAGAGCAAGGAATGTTGTAACTATTAGAAGACGCAGATTAAGAGGGATAACTTTCTCAATATCTTGTACCCTAATAGCAGGAGAGCTCAAGTTAAAAATAGTGTTGGTGCCTTGGTCAGAGACAGCAGAAACGGCGTAGTGCTTATACGGAGGGCTCGCTGCTACTACCCTGTCTTTATTCATGACTGTTGTATTTATAATGACAGTAGCCCCCTTAGAGAACCTATCCATTTCTGCTACCAATGATGTTGGCCCTTCAAGATTCAATGAGGTTATGTTTTCATTGTTAAAAGCGATGCTGTAGTTAATTATGTTAGCCGATGGATAGAGTAAGGTCAATCTAACATTGGTGGCAGCGGATCTTCCATCATTTAAAGCAATAGTTTGAAATTTAGTCTGTTCTTGTTGTTGTTGACTATCGTTTCCACTAAAGCTATTGACCTGAAGGTAAATGTGAGGCTGATTAATTTCTGCGGCTATGTTATTTAGTACAAATAGCAATAGACCACTGCCTATTACAGAAGTAATGATTGGAAACAATGATGATTTAAAGTCTGCCATGAGATGAAATACTATAAATGATATTTTATCTATCTATCTATCTATCTTTCTTTCTTTCTTTCTATGCTAATTCGCATCAGCTAAAGGTGAAATTAAAGTAACAGCGCTAGTTCTGGTGTTGTCTAATTATTATGTATTCAGATGAAAGAATTAATTTTTAACAATATCAAAAGGTGCTCATATCTTCTTGACTCTGTAGTCGAATAGGTCCAACGGAAGGCTCAAAAATTCAACTATGTGGTATCTTTACATTAGCAACTAGATAACTTCGTTACTGTTGATCAGAAATGTAATTTTGAAAAGAATCAAATGACATATAAAAAATGATATTAAAATAACTGTGTATAAATGATATTGTCCTAAGAATATTCTCATTAGAATAATACAGTAGCTATATTCTAATCAGTTCAGTTCAGAGATTATCATATTTCTCTTCGTCTTCTAGCTCTTGCTCTTCTCTTGATGTCTGTTCCTCTTCTTTTTCTTCCTCTTCTTGGTTACTCATAAGTAAAGGGCGTAAATGGACCTTTGGTATATAAGTGTATTAATATTTTGGCCTTTGTCACATCTCCTTTGATTAAATAGTTGTATTATTATTATTATTGTTAATGTTCTAAAATTCGGTCTGAGGTTGAGCCTATTTCTGATGCATATCGTTAATGATGAATTGAGATTGACCCAGGTTATACTCGCTGATACGTTACTGCCTATTATCCATATTCGACTTGATCTTGGAAAAACAAACTTGATTGACAGGAATACAAATGAATTTTGGTGATCTTAATGTCCAGATATTGTCGGGATTCAAGTCGAGATTATAATAGCTCACATTCTCATGTGTCTCTAACAAAACCCTGGTATCAAGTACGGCCTGCCGTAGTCATAAAAAACATGAGGAAATTTAAGTTACAACATTGCCATAAAATCAGAACAGAGGAAGAGTTTATCAAAATAAATAGAACGTCAAATGTGAATTTGTTACTTCATCTTGATGTGCTAATCTAAGTTTAAGGCAATAAAATATCTCTCTATATAAACGCTCAGGAGCCTTCTGAGCTTCTATCACGTTCTGATGGTCAGTAATTCGCTATATCCCTGATTCGACGTCTGCAAGGAGAGAATAAGTCTGCTAACGCCATCGATGTCCATAGCCTCAATCCCTATTGGTCCGATGAAGAACAACTGGAAGAGGAACTTGAGCAGAGCCACAACGACAATTATAGCCACAATGATAATTATTATGTATATTAGTGTACCGAGTACCATTTCCAAAGTTCTCCTGTCAAAATAGAATTTAAATATTTAAAGACAGTCTTATGTAATCATGTTCTATGGCTTCTCCTATTGTCGTCGTTATCGTTATCTTTCCAAAGTTACACAAATATTGATATTGTTAATTTAACACTGTTCAGAAAAAATGTCTTGTTGTTTTCAATAGTTTTTCTCGATGCATATCTCAATTCCAGCGATGCTCTAACTTTTAAAATATCT
>DASQYF010000249.1:0-13717 GCA_035639375.1 Nitrososphaeraceae archaeon | reverse complement strand
TTTGAGATGGATATGGGAATCATCGTTCAGAACTCAAACCACAGCCTTTAATACATCTCTATGAATATAATAACAATAAAATAAAAAAGGCATGATAGAAGTGTTCAAGAACTTATTCAAGAAAATAGATGGAGTACTCGGAGTAGAAGATGAATCAAGCCTTCCACCAGAAGAAAAATTCTTTTCTGATATAGTAGGATATTCTGATATAAAGAAACTATTTATGAAATCGGTAGTATCTAAAGAGCCTATACACATATTATTGACAGGACCACCAGCATCTTCTAAAACAGTATTTCTATTAGAAATGATGGAAGGACTGGACCATGCATATTTTATTGATGCTGTTGGTGTTACAACTGCTGGTATACTTAGCTATCTTTTCATTAATGATACTAAATATCTGTTAATAGATGAAATTGATAAATTGAAAAAAAGTGATCAGGTAGCATTGCTTAATGTTATGGAGACAGGTATTCTATCTGAAACTAAAAAAGGAAGAACGAGACAAAAAAAGATTCATTTATCGATATTTGCAACAAGTAATGAAATTAGCAAATTATCAAAGGCATTACGATCCAGATTTATGGAATTACATTTAGAGGAATACAACTTTGAAGAATTTATGGAGATTACAAGAAGGTTGATCGTAAAGAGATATCATTTGAATATACTAATAGCAGAAAAAATTGGCTATTCAGTATGGAATAAAATGAAGTCTAAAGACATCAGAGATGTAATACAGATTGCAAAATTAACTAAATCACTATCAGATGTTGATTGGTTAGTAGATATTCAAATGAAGTATGGTAAGAAATTGAATAACTCAGATTAGAAGTATTGTAGATTGCTAAACCTTCTCAGATAACTCTTGTTTATGCATATTAATCTGGATGTAATTTCTATAAATGATGTTACTTATCTAAAAGTCATAAAATATCTAATGCTACACTGCTGTCAACTAACTATTACAAAATAAATTACTAATAGATTTAGTTAAATTAGAATGATATAAGCTTCAATCAAAAAATAAACGAATGCTTGCGTTTGGTCAATTGGGCAATTCTATCAGCTTCTGCTGCCTTTTATATTATTAATAAAACTTAGCTAATTAAAAGTACTCCTTACCAAGATGTAGCGCATATATATTATTATTATTACTGGTTGCTGCTACTACTATGCTTTTTTATAAGAAAATAACATCCAAACCAGCCACTAGCAAGCCTCGCAACCTCTTCAAGTGTGCCTGCTTCTTCAAAAAGATGTGTGGCTTCTGGAATTATTATAAGCTTCTTCTTTTGGACACTTTTAAGTTGTGTTAAGGCATTATTATTAAAGTTAATAACTGATTTGGCATCATTACCACCTACAATTAAAAGAGTAGGTGCCTGAACCTTCGATAGAGCTTCTGAACCAGCTAAATCCGGTCTACCGCCACGTGATACTATTGCACTTATAGCGCTAGGTCCCTTAGCAGATGCTGCTATTAGCGCTGCAGCAGAGCCTGTGCTAGCTCCAAAATACCCGATATTATTAATAAGATGTTGTGTATCAGGATCTTCTATAATCCAATTTGTCGCTGCTATTAGACGCTTAGCAAGTAGATTGATATTGAATTTATTGAGAATTATTCCATGGGGAAGTTTATATAGAATATTTTGTGTTCTGATATCAGCATCTTCCTCTTCTGGTGTAAGAAGGTCAACTAAAAGTGTAGCAATACCGGCATTATGTAGCACCTGAGCAACATAGTTATTCCTTGTACTATGTCTGCTACTTCCACTACCATGAGCAAACAAAACTATTCCTTTAGCCTCTGTCGGTAATAAGAGGTGGAGTTTACCTTCAAGTGTAATAGTTTGTCCATCATTGGCACCAGAAGAAGATGATATTCTTACAACACGCTCATTTTGATATTGTTTTTTGTGTTCTGCATCGTTGTATCCACTATATATTGTTGAAGTTAAACACATTTCTGACAAGTAGACCAAATGAGGTTTCTCCCTATATTTTCTTATTACCATGATTTGGGTTAATTAACATATATTGATGAAAAAGTATCATAATATATTTTTATAGAATATTATACAAATTGTTAATTACTAACTTAGAATTCAAATACTTTTTTATTCTCTCTCTTATGACTGATTAGCCATTTATTTTCTTATAGTCTGTTGTATATATCACAATTTGATTTTTTTCTGACATCGTTCAAAAATTTGTGCTCGACATTTGCATACATACTATGAGCTGAAAAGTTCATAATACTTGATATATATTTATATATTAACTATATTGTCTATCTAATAGAGATGTCTATCAAAATAATGTTGGCTACTATAGCAGCTATAGTAGCACTGGGAAGCATAACAACAATCGGTTTTAACAATTCAGCACTTGGACAGGAAACTTTCACAGCAGAGCTTTCAGGAGGCGATGAGGTTCCGCCAGTAGATACAAACGCAACAGGTGTTGCCACTTTTCAAAGTAACGTAAATACACTTACATATCAACTAGGTGTCACAGACTTGACCAATATCACAGCAGCTCATATACATAGAGGAGAAGATGACGAAAATGGAAAAGTTGTAGCAAATCTGTACAATACTACTGCAGGTCAACAACAGAATGGACTTTTGTCACAAGGTACAATTTCTGCTTCTGATCTAAAAGGACCATTGAAAGGACACCCACTATCAGATCTAATTGACATTATGAGTAATGGAACAGCATATGTTAATGTGCATACAATGGACTTTCCGCTAGGAGAAATTCGTGGACAAGTTGAAGGAGGAGAAGGTGAAGGCGGCGGAGGCGGAGGCGGAGACACAGGTTAAGGCTGAGTCAAGAATAATTCCAATGACTTTACCCTAATCTAGAGGATCATACATCCCCTTTTTTACCTTCAAAATTATAAAAAGCTCATTAAAAACATCTTTCTAATTATAGTATTTAGCGATATTTAGGATTAGTATGTAATCATCGATTTCCATTTATACAGTCTCTCTGTTAGTAAAAGCGCGTCAATATAACTGATAATTTATCATATTACTTATTTCTTCAAATGGTTTAAAAGCATTATTCAAATGATGCTAACGCTCAAACTATTAGAATGAAAGCTTAATAATTTAATTTCATTCTGCAATTGCTTAACTTCTCTCTTCTATCTTCACATATTTTTAATAGAAACATGCATAGAACATTTCTGCTCTTTTAGGTCTGCAAGCAAAAACAAATAAGGGCAAAAAACTCAAAGTAGGCAGGCCTGACATAAATAAAGTCAGAATACAAGGCTCTATTAGTTTCACAATAATAGAATAAAAAATATTACAAGACTAAGTTATCAGGAATTCTCTTTAGATAAACTACTGAAAACTTAAAAAACTAAACCTCATGAATTAATTCTAATAGATTCCTCTTTGGTTTAGGTTGAAGTATCTTTTGTGGATAGCCTAAGCAAAGAATTGATGCAGGTACAAGGTCTGTTCCTAGTGCTTGCATAACTTTTTCTTCATCTATCATACCTATCCATACAGAACTTAAACCTAAGGCGTGTGCTGCAAGCTGAGAATATGCTGCTGCAAGACTAGCATCCTGCATAGAAAATTTCTTTAGGATATGATGTGGAAAATTCATTTTTACTCTTGATGGATTCATGCAGAAAACTAAAACAACCGGAGCATTTACATATGGCTGTTTGTTGGAGGCATCTACAAGCTTCAGTTTAATTTTTGGACTTTTTATGTAATATATCTCAAAGCCTTGAAAGCCTCCAGCAGTAGGAGCTGTATCAGCTGCAGCAAATATCATTTCAATTTTCCAATCTTCAACCTGTTTATTTTCAAATTTTCTTTGCGACCTTCTGTTTATCATAATGTTGAAGATATTAGTTTGTAGGATATCGTCTATCTCAGGTACTAAGACTTCCTCTTCTTTTGGATATAGTAGCTGATCATCGGAGATATCATCTTTTTGAAAGATTCTAGAGAGAATATCTTTAGGATAGGACATTATCCAGTAATGTAGTACTATAGAATCTTATATCTATTATCAATTTATCTTAATAATATCTATATGAAATGTCCCTAGTTTAGATATAGTTATTTCTGTGCATAATCGCTTTCTTTTTCAGTCATCACATACAACTATATTCTCATTATACTATAATGTATGGCTCTAAACAAAGGTATAAGAGTGGCATAGCGTCAGAAGATGGGAAAAATTAATCTCAATTATACAATCCATTATGCACCATAGCGGTAACTATAATTCAAACTAAAGCATTGGTAAATATAATATTATATGTTTCTTTTATGTTGCAATACTACCCCATAACAGACTCCCATACTTTCCTAAGGCTTTCTTTTAATGCTTTGTAATTATCTAGTCTTCGCCTGTCCTCCTCATCAGATGGAAGGTTTTCTAACAGTATTCTTTGTTGTCTGTCTATCATATTATCAATTGAATCAATGATGTCTTTAAGTTCATCCCTATTGATTTCTATTGTAACCATACCAGTTGATTTGTCACTTTTGAGTTTTCTAATCATATGGTGTTATTGGTAGTAATAATAACTGATGAGAAATATAATAATCCTTCGTTTTCCTTCTTTCCTAGACATCTAGTTGATATTTAGTGATAAGAAAAGATATAAAAAAGATGTGTAAGGAAGTATATCCTTATCTTACATTATAACCTGCTATACTATCAACGGTATTAGCTTTAGTAATCTTTAACCAGCGGCTTGTCTAAATTATCCCTCTACTTTCCAGTAATTTAGGTCGTAGCAGTAGTGCCACTAATGACTTGATAATCTATTTTATTTATTCTTTCAGATAATTTATTAACTGATCTGTCCAGATTTTGATTTTATTCGCTCTTTCTTCCAACGATTTCAAATTCATTACTGCGATGTCCGCTCTTGAACAAAGCAAATTTAGCTGATGTTGCTTAGCTTCATCACATTCCTTATTAATTTCAAAGCTAAAGTTATCTGTCTCTCTCTAGAATTTTAATGATGAATCATTGATTCTGTATATCTTCCCCATACTTCTATTTTACCTGTTCTTATCCCCAATACTTTAGATATTTTTTGCAAAAAGAATTTCATGATTTCCAAATGTATCATCTTCCCAGATAACATATACCTTATTATTTTCAGACACAGTTATAGATGTACATTCTGAAATGCCTTGATTCTTGCTTATGTTTTCATTTGTATTTGTAAAAGTAGCTCCGTTATCTGAGCTCTTTTTGAAAAGTATTTCTTCGTTGCCATCTGGAAGGAGAGCTTGCCATGCCACATACACTATATTATTTTTATCAGCTATTACCTCGACATTTAATGAATTCTTTTCATCAGTAAGAGATAAAGGCTGAAGAAAACTATCCCCATTGTCAGAGCTTTTTACAAAGAACATATTACCTACAACCTTTTCATCAGGATTTCCTCCCCATACAACATAGACATTATTTCGATCTACTGCAATTTGGGATTCACCAATAGAACTCCAGTCACTATTTAGTTTTATTGTATCACTAAAACTATTTCCATTATCTAAGCTTTTGGTAAAGAATATTCCATTGTGTATATTATTACTGCTACTATTATCATCATTATCATCATGACTGACATCGCCAATTATACCTACGTTCCATACTACGTAGGCGCTATTTTCAAAGGCAGTAATTTTTGGATAAGACTCGAATGCATTATTGCTTAGTTTTTTTACCTTTTCGAAGGTATTACCGCCATCTGTGCTTGCTCTAAGTACTATACTGCTATTCTTCTTGCCACTAATGCTGCTGATTCTATCACTATTATTATCAGCATTAATACCACTAGCAGTATCATGATCGACAGTTGGCCCAATAGTGTCTTGCCATACAATATAAACATTATTTTCTGCTGCAGCTATTTCTTGATTATATGAGTCTGCATTACTGCTATTGCTTAAATTAATTATTTTATCAAAAGTATTCCCTCCATCAATGCTCTTTCTAAATAAAATTTCTTTGTTTTTAGCTATTGTTGCTGATGATGATAAAGTATTATCATCAGTCCATGCAACATATACATTATTCCCAGAAATAGCCACCTGAGGATGTTCAGAAAAACCTGGATTGTTGCTCAAATTTATTTCCTTGCTGAATGTTAATCCTCCATCAATGCTTTTCTTTATGTATATGTCATAGTTTCTATAATTGTTGTATATACCATTGGCTTTATTACCACGAAAAGAATCTGGATTATTTTCTTCCCATACCACGTACACATTATTTTTATATGAAGCTACTTGTCCATAAACAGAATCTCTAGTATTATTAGTTAAATTAATTGACTTTGTAAAACTTATCGAATTACCATCAGTATCGCTATTAGTATTGGTGTCGTCATCGACATTTTGAGCATAGATCTGTTGATAATTTGTGTAAGTATTAAATGAAATTGCACCCACTAATATATTAACTGCAAGTAATGTTACTGCCAATTTTAAAGAGGTGACTGTTTTAATAATCATATCTGTGAATATTCAAATTGGCTTATTCTAGTATATTATTATTGTCCCTCGATTACAAATTTTATCCTTTAGTATACGACAATTTGAGCCCCCAACTATCATGTATTTACTCAACTATGCGCAAGACTATTCTTACATAGCTATGAACATCCATATTTCCTTCATATGCTCTGGCATGTCTGTGTGAAAGTGAAACACAGTATGAATAATGTGTTCGCTATGTCCTCTATCGATTAAGTCACCAAATATCCTTTGATTATTGTCAGAAATTCATATACTAACGTATTCACAGAATAAAATTGGCATAGCTATAAAATATTACAACACATAGCTAAATGGCTCTGTGTCCACTATATTTGTTAAATTTGAGATTAGGCATAATACTACTAGCTTTTAATAGAAGTAACGAAATTTCAAATTACCTTGAAAATTGGTATTCTTTTACCAGTAGCTGGTGAACAAGCTACCCGAGAAAATGTAATTCAGACTGCAAAACTAGCTGAACAAGAGGATTTTGATTCTTTATGGGTTTTTGAGAGACTTTTGTGGCCTTTAAATCCACAAACTCCATATGGTGGAACTCCAGGTGGTAGTCTTCCTATAGAGTACCAGAAAGTATTTGACCCATTAGAAACACTTACCTATGTAGCTGCAAGTACTAACAAAATTGCATTAGGAACATGTGTAATAGATATGCTGTTTCACAATCCTGTAATATTAGGAGGAAGATTTGCTACTCTTGATATTCTATCAGAAGGAAGAGCTATATGTGGTCTTGGGATAGGTTGGTCAAAAGATGAATATCAAGCCTCTAATATACCATTAAAAGATAGAGGCAAAAGAGCAGACGAATATATTCAATTGTTAAAAAAGATATGGACAGACGATATTGTAGAATTCAAAGGAGAATATTATAACGTATCTGCTTCTAAAATAGGACCTAAGCCATTTCAAAAGCCACATCCTCCTATCTATATGGGTGGATTTAGTCCAAATACATATTCAAGAATTGTAAATTATGATGCAAATGGGTGGTTAGGTGTTATTGGTGGACCCCTTGAATATCTTGAAAATACTATACAGACCATAAAAGACCAAGCAAATAAGGCAAACAAAGATCCAAATAACTTTAAAGTAATACTTTTAACCTATCCTAACATAATTGATTCAAAAAACCAATCTAATGAAGGCCAAAGATTTCCATTGACTGGAACAATTGACAAAATTGGCAGCGATATACAGAGAATAAAGCAGATGGGGGTCGACCACATAATATTTGGATACAACTTCGTATCTATAGGTAGAGATGTTGATAATATGATTGATAAAACAAAAGAGCTGTCAAAGTTTGCTAAATAAAAGAAGAAGAAGAATAATAATATAATGAATTAATCATAGGTCATCCATTATTCATTTATTCTTCCAACTCATTATCTTGTATGGATATATCATTATAACATATTCTCCAATACCAATTTTTTGATAATGGTGATATTTTTCTGAGAGTAATTTGTGAGCTTTTTCTAATAATAATGGTTCATTTTGTTGCTCTCCTTTTTTATTACTTATTAACGAAGCTCTTCCCTGTATCATAACGAAATAGAGTTTTGTCCAGTCTTCATTGTATTCATCTATAAGTAATGCAATATTCGGATTTGTCTGAATGTTCTTGACTCTTTTTAGCTTTTCAGGTTTAGAAGGTTCTTGCTTAGTTTTCTCATCTATAGGTATATAGAAATTCTCTCCATCAAACGCAAACACAACTGGTACCAAGTGCGGATTACATTCTGAATCTACTGTAGCTAGTCTAGCTATTCTAGATTTATCTATTATTGACTTAATATATATATTGTTAATCAACTTCACTAAAAGAACATAGTGTTACGGCTTTTTACTGCTATCTATTGCTGTCAAATATTGCTACTGCTTTTTGCTCTAATTTTCTCTTCTATTTTTTTAGTTAACAATATCTCTTTTCGTTATTGTGTCAACATCAAATGACTTTACATTAAAGAGAGTTTAACACCGTTCTATCAGTATGTCCAAAGTGGCATATGCGTCAAGGATAATGGTAATGCCTATTTGAAAAAAGATTTGAAAAAAGAGAGTATTTCATTTTGCTCATAATTTAGTTTAGGTCATTCAGTTACGCTTTTAATCAATAAACGTCTAGTTTGATACTGTATTGGGAAATTGAAAGGACTCAAAGGAAAAGTAGTGACTCATACACATGAAAGCACCATTCTTAAATCTAATCCATTAAAGGATCCTTATGTTAGAGAGGTAATAATATATCTTCCTCCAGGCTATTCAGAGTCATATTCAAAAGGATACGTGACAGTGTTTGGATTGGCCGGCTTTGGTGGCAATGGAAAAATGTTATTAAATGCTGATCCTCTTGGGGAGAACATTGAAGCTCGAATGAACAGATTGATTTCAGAAGGCAAATGTGGTTCAATGATCTTAGTCTTAATCGATTGTTTTACAAGATTTGGAGGAAATCAGTATATCAATTCATCAGCCACAGGAAGATATGAAGACTATATTGTGAATGAAATTGTACCATTTGTTGATAAAACTTATAACACATCCTCTCATGCAGTTTGGGGAAAATCTTCTGGGGGTTATGGTGCTCTTGTGCTAGGTATGCGCCATCCAGAAGTATTTCAGGGATTAGTTGACCATTCTGGAGATGCAGCTTTTGAATATTGTTATCTTCCAGATTTTCCAAAGGCTCTTGATGCTTTTAGGGCGGCAGGCGGCAGCCCAAAAAAGTGGCTCGAAAAATTCTGGAAGAAACCTAATCGACATCAAAAAAGCGATGGACCTCCATTGAATATATTTGCAATGGCAGCTCATTATTCGCCAAATTCTAATTCAGAAAATAGGGGTGTCGATTTACCTTTCGATATTGAAACAGGAGAGATGTTGGAAAAAGTCTGGAATCGGTGGCTTTCTTGGGATCCAGTGAGGATGATTGAAAAATACAGAAGTAATCTAAAAAAGCTCAAATTAATATTCATTGACTGTGGAACAAGAGATGAGTTTAACCTCCAGTGGGGAGCAAGGATACTACACTCTAAGCTTGAGAAGATGAATATCAAGCATTATTATGAAGAGTTCGATGATGGTCATATGAACATAAACTATAGATATGACATCTCGCTTCCAAAAGTGTATTCAGCATTACTTTAGATAAATAATAATCATCATCATCTTACAATTCTTTGTCACAATTACTGGGACAAAGAGTTTTTGCTCCTGGTTAAGAAGAATTCAAAGAAGTATCGTACTTTAGCTTGCAGACTTCTCGAAAATAATTAAGACATACTTCCTCCAGAGCAATTTGAAGTTTGCATAAATAAGATTATAGAAAAACCTGTCTAAATCAATATGTGTCCCATTGTAATCAAAGTCTAAAACGTTATATGATGCTTTTTAATTGTTCTTTTCTTATTAGAAATGATTTAATTAATTATTTGTAACTTTTCTGATTATGAGAAGGATGTGTATCTCTATTGGTGCTGCTACTTCTATTAGCTTTAGTAATTATCAACCTTTCATTATCTGGGTCTATTCTTATTAGTAGAACATCACCTGCTTTGAATGGAAAAAGACTATCTTCAACAAAAGCTTTCTCTAAAAAGATTGTATGTCGTGCAGTAACTTGATTCTTGGATTTTGCCATTACTCTAAATAATCTTGTTTTAGTTTGTATTACCATAAAACAAACAACAACTTCAACAAATACTATATGCCAGTTAGATATAAGTATATACTTATGATTATGCATTTGTATATTACCTTTTAATACTTTAAAGTATTATAGTATATATGAAACTCAATGCACGTTATAAAAAAATAGCATCACCAAATCCGGTATATCTACATCAGTGTAAGCAGTGTGGTGTTATTTTTGAAGGAGGTACTTCTAGAGCCGTTTTTTCATCAGACAATAAATTCATGGTGGATAAATGCGACAACTGTAAAATATTTAGATCTTTCCTTTACTAAAATATATAGAGTGAAACATATGATGATGAAAGGTAAAGTAGAAACGATAGTCTCGATGCTCATAAAGAAATGCAATGAGGAATTTGATCTTGATAAAAGAATACAAATACTACAACAAATAAATTCTGTCTTACCCCAAACACTTCAGCTCAAGATACCTTCATTGATTACTGATGACTATATTGATATAGCATTGTATAGAATTGAAGAAAAGATACAATCAGGAGGTAATGATATACCAAGATTAGTTCCATGAAAAACTCTGTTTTGCTTCCGCCCATTATACTACAGGAACTATTCTAAATATGGTTCCTCTTTCCTGTGGAAGATTGATTGAAAGAATATAGAGGTAGCCATCAGGTCCAACTTGTATATCAGTAATTATGCCAAATCCTTTACCCCATATTATATCTTGATTTTCTGAAATATTGCTTGCTACTTTATCAGCAAGCGGTCCTTGAAGAACAAGTTCTGTTCTATCATTATTCAAATCAAAATGATAAATGTTTCCGTTATTGCCATCTCCTATAAATAAGTCATTTTTATATTGTGTGCCCAATTTATCAGAAGATAGAAACTTGGCTGCAGTAGGAGCCACTGTACTATTCCATACAAATTTAGGAAGGCTATAGTTACCTTTTCCACCAAAGTCTACTAAGCTATTAGGAGGATATAGTACAATGTTTCCCTCATTACCTCTCTTTACTTCCCATATTCCTTGCATCTTAGCCCATCCGCTATTAAATCCTGGTTTGACAAGATTAATTTCGTCACCAAAACCTGGACCATTTTCTGTATCCCATAAATTACCAGTTACAGGATCAAAATCTATTCCAAAGCTATTGCGTATTCCGTATGCATAGTATAAGTTTAGTGGATTTGTATTGCCCAGAAGTCCTCCTCCTTCTACTGCTTTGCCATCTTGAGTAATTCTAAGTATGCCACCTCTTCCATCAGGTGCTAATCCTTTTTGTACATTGGAAGATTGTGTTCCCATCAATGTAAGCTCACCAATGACAAGATACAAATTATTATCAGGTCCAAGTGTGATGACGCCACCATTGTGAGCAGGTCCAGGTGTCGCTGGTAAATCTAAGAGAAGTTTAGGATTCATTAGTTTGTCATGTATTAATTCATATCTATAAAGACGGTTCCCAAGAGGATCATTTCCTTTATTACAATTAGTTGATGTATTACAATCATCGTTACCATCTCTTTCTTTAGATTCAGTATAGTATAAGAAAACATTAGTAGTATTCTTGACATCATTTTTTGCAACAGCAATTCCTAACATTCCTCTTTCATTTGCGTTAGCGACATTCACATCAAGCAACGGTTCTGATAAACTCATACCATTTACAATTCTTCTTACTACACCATTATTTTTCTCTAAAACCAAAATATCATCTTGATCTAAAAATGTCATGCTTGTGGGAAACTCAATCCCTTTAAACACAATCTCTATCTTTAGATTAGGATCATTAACAATTGGTTCTGCGGCAGCAGCAGAGTAATAATAATAAATAAATTCTATAGATAAAAAACTTAATAATGCCAAAATTGCAAATAGAATTATTCTGAGGTTTTCAATCATGATTTTAGATATATCAATGATCTATTTCTTATACTTTAACCAGCTATTCTGAAAGAGAGAAAGAGATTCAAAGAAATAATAATTCTTGGATAAACTATTTTTGATGTCCATAACTATATTTTATAATACACAGTATGCAATATGTCATAGAATTTTCCTTAAATAAGTTATTATCGCCTTTATTATTCCTTTACATCATATACTAGACACACCATTATTGGAAAGTTCTACTTTAGTATCCTTTCCTTCCAAGAGAATTAAATAGGGTTTTATGAAATTAAAAATTCAAAAATAATTTTGTTCCCTAGATAACTAATTTTTCTTTCTTTTCCTCTTCTTTGTTCAGAAAGATGTATTCATCTCTAGCAAAAGCTCCTTTGAAATCCTCCCATGCAGCAAATTCTTGTATATCTATATCAGGAATTTCTACCGACAGCAAAACTTCACGTCTACTCATTCTTTTTTATCTCTCCTTTAGCAATCATGACTTTGCAATATGGATAATTAAATGTAGGTTTTTATGTAAAAATTATAATGTCAAATCTCATTAATTTTAGTAAAACCTACTTTTTATTTTCTCGCTATATTATACCTTCACAGTGGAGCACAATTGTTTTAGAAGCATAATATAGATTTTATTCATTTCGGTTTCTTATAGAGTAGAAATGATTTTACCTACCAAGGTAATAGCTTTGCCATCAAAGAAAAACCTTCGCTTGGGCTATTATTTGGTAATGTTGCACGACATATTATTCTTGTGCTCCTTCCTTGACTGGAAGCCTCATTGACTACTCATATCTATGCCCGTCCTGTCTCGGATCAATAGCATCAACCAAAATACCAGTACTATAATGCTCAGCTGCCAGTTTATGAGCAAGTACATTTAATACTGCTTTGAAGACATCACAAGCAGGTGTTTAACAGCCCGTCTATGTAGAGAGCCGATTAAAGATAACTCATTCACAATACGCCCATATTTGTTTCTCTGTATTATAGGTATAAACTCTTTAGATAATATTCTGCAGCAAATGTGTAGCTTGCCATCCTCTGACATCACATAATACCTTCTATTATATTTGACAAACCAAATCTCTATTTTATGCTGTTTATCTATCTTCCATCTTATAGTAGTCAAATACAGGAATTGTGGGCTGGGTTTAATAACTATGAATTAAAATTTTATTGTTTATATCATTCTCCTAAGGATCTAAGCATTAGTAATGATCCGTTGGATAGTATAATTGTAATAAACTAAATCAGATTTTGCTATTTGCAAGGTTGTCTAATAAGACAAAAATACCAATAAGAATGTGTTTAGTCATTTGCTAGCGGAATAAAGAATATCTTCCACAATGATTGAATGAGACTCATCAGCGCTGGAGATATTAGATCATAAGTAGACATATGGCTTGAAATAGATCAATTAAAGAAACTCAACGTTACTTACTCCTTTTCACAAAATATGCAAAAAGTAGGTGGAATAGAGTTATTCATATAGTTCTTGGACATAAAAATATCTCTTATCGTTTGATATCTATCAATTATTAATAAAAAGAGTTTATTATCGCTATCCTAGTTTCGTCTATTA
>DASQYF010000248.1:0-2129 GCA_035639375.1 Nitrososphaeraceae archaeon | reverse complement strand
TAAATTCTACGGGTTCGGTGGAATTCAGGACAGAATTGACTCAATTTCGCCACCCACGAAAAAATCATATAAGCATTGTTAAATGGTCCTAAACGGTATATTTAATTTAATAACTCTAAGTTATCCTTACCTAATATCTCCTTATTCCTTGAGACGTCTTGGAAGAATCGTTCTCTTCTAGCAGTCAGTCAAGCAGGACTTGTTAACAATTTGATATTTGGTGTATCGTGGGGGTTATTTACGTTATATTTTGTATCCTTTGGAATAAGCGTCAATGACACGGCATTCTTAAAGGCACTACATCCAGGAGTATGGGGATTCTTGCAGCTTGCAACGGGTCCACTTAGTGATAATGTAGGAAGAAAAAAGCTCATTTATCCTGGAATGATTATTCAAGCAATAGGAATCTGGATAATCTTATTTTCTGAGAGTTCCTATGCTGGTCTAATTAGTAGAATGTCTCTTTTAGGCATTGGGACAGCGCTTGTATATCCTACTTTACTTGCAGCAATTAGCGATATTGCACATCCACAATGGAGAGCCACATCATTGGGAGTTTATAGATTCTGGAGAGATTTGGGATTTGTATTTGGTGCTGTAGGTATAGACTTTATTGCAGATATATATGCTTTAAGTATTGCAATTCAATCTGTATCATGGATAGCCTTGGCTTCAGGAATCTTGTCTTTATATTTATGCGTGAAACAAAGAAAGGTTATTAATGCAATTTTGATACAAGTAACGCAGCCATCAATATTTGATTACTTTTTAACTAGGTTTGAAGATATGGCTATGTGTTTATAGTAAATGACAGAAGATAACAAAGACAATAGTAATAATAATAGTAATAGTAGTTTACAGATTAAACCCGATGACCTGAAGAAAAGAATAGACAAGGGCGATGATATTTTTATTTTGGATGTAAGAACACCGGAAGAGCATAAGTCATGGAAGGTTTCATATGATAGATACCAAGATTCATCTGTAATCCCAATAGATTCTCTATCATCTGCTGATTCTCTAAAGCAGATTCCAAAAGATAAGGAAATTGTTACTTTCTGTGCGCATGGGAACAGGTCCATGGCTGCTGCTAAAACACTCTCTGAATTAGGTTATAATGCAAAAAGCATTGTAGGAGGCTTGGATGGTTGGAATAGTGTATATGATATTGCTTCTATTAGTGATATGGATTCTTCTCTAAGAATTTGGCAAATAAGGCGACTTTCTAAAGGATGTATGAGTTATATGGTTGCAAGTATATATGATAAAAGTGCGATAGTTATAGATGCCACATGTGAAATAGACAAGGCTATTAGCAAGATTGTAAATGAAAATGGTCTTTGTATAACCAAATTAATAGACACACATATGCATGCAGACCATCTCTCTGGCGCAACAAGGTTAGCGAATAAGTATGGAGCTGATGTCTACATTAGTTCATTAGAAGGATATGATATAAAAAATGGTACTGAGGGGATGAGTATCAAATCAACTAGAGATGGTGATATAATACAAGTCGGAGATGGCATTGTTTTAGAAGCAATTCATACTCCTGGACATACAAATGGCAGTATGTCTTTTAGACTTCAATATAGTATTAGCAAAACAACAATAAACAATAGCAATAATATCGATAAAGGCAATAATCATAATAACTATCTATTTACGGGAGATACCTTATTTATTGATGGGATAGGGAGACCTGACCTTCATAATAAAGCACAAGAATTTACACGGAATCTCTTTAACACGTATCATCAAAAGATATTGAACCTTCCTGATGGGACCTTAATCCTTCCTGCTCATTTTGGAGGAATCTTTGAGCACCAAAAACTAATTTCTAATACAATAAATTCAATTAAGCAAGAAACAAATTTACTCTCTGCATCAGAAGCGGAATTTATTAAATTTATAACTGATAATACTTCTCTCCCACAACCAATGAATTATGAGGAAATAATTTCTATAAATAAAAATATGACCTTGTGTGATGCGATAAAACAAAAAGATATTGAAGCAGGTCCTAACTCCTGTGGCATTAGTGCATAGCGGTTTTGTAGTGATGATAGCATCTTGGTACTATATTTTCATTGAGAGTAGATCATCTGTTTATGGTGTATAAAAGCAAG
>DASQYF010000247.1:0-2606 GCA_035639375.1 Nitrososphaeraceae archaeon | reverse complement strand
ACTAATTCCTGCATTCTGTATTGCAGCTTCTAGGTTTCTTGTAGAGATAACAGGTAAAATAAGAATTATTATCAAGAAAAAGAAGCTTCAACAAATACTACCATTTGCTATAATTTCAGGAATTATAATTTTTGGATTGGTATCTACTACGATGTTAATCACAACTAATGTGAATTCAACTGTGTATAAAGCATTGGCTGTAATTATTCAAAAGCTACCAAATAGAGATGATACTAACAATACCGGTCCAGTAACATTGGTAGCAGCTCCAACTTACTTTCCGATGCCCAGATACGCCTTTGACAAGCCCTTTTATGAAAAAAGCTATTTCAGCGGATCGCCAATCGAAACTGAAAAATATATTGTGGTTGCCGACCGCGGACTTTTGCAATCAATTTCAGGAACAACTAACAGACCTCCTAACGCTCTAATGAAATATCTCTATGAAAATTCACATATAATAGATACAATTGTTCCAGATGATAAAACTAAGTATAGCGTTAAAGAATATCCCTATGCTAATATGAAGCAAAACCCTAGATCAAGAGAAATTGAAATTAGAAGCAATTACTAAATAAGAAGTAAAATATATCCTTTATCTTTTTGGGCTCCACTGTTATTGTTAGAATATCAGTGTTTTCTCAATGGACTAAACTAGTGGAAGCAATACCAATTTTTCTACGAAGATCGTATTGAAAATATATTATATATTAAATCGTCATGTCCTAAGAAGAGAAGAAAAATAACATAGTATAAAATTAATAATTAGAAGAAGTAGTAAGATAATATCGACAGTATAAAACTTGATTGGAGGGGATCATACAGCAGGGAATTTATATCAAATGAAACGGAGATATCGCCTTGATAAAATAAATAATTATGTCAAATAAGAATCAACAAGTCGAGAAAAACTATGAAAATGGTATTATATTATAGATCATGATCTATTTATCGTCCTTTTTGTTGAGCAACAAAGAAATTTGAAATCGCTTCAATAACTTAAGATAAGTTATTAGTACTGACAATAACAGGAGCCCCAACAACAACATCATATACGAAAAATGAGATCGCAACTGATCATAATGCTAACTTTAAACATTTCAAAATTGTATTCTATACTTTCGCGTGTATGATAAGAAACTTATAAAGGTCGTTTCCCTAATTGTGACAAGAAGATACTATTATGAAGGAGACAATCTTCCTGCCGCCGTTTTTTACAAAAAAGATGAGCGTCTGTACGCCAAGTATGATATCAGGACTAGCAATTCTGTTGGTGTTAATTAATTCTACCTTATTATTATTATTATTATCATCATCATCTCAATCTACCTATGCTCAATCCTTTGGTAATCTTACTAATTTAAGTAACAATACTGGATTCTCATCTACTCCACAAATTACGGCTTCTGGAGCTAGTGTCTATGTTGTATGGCGTGACAATAGTTCAGGAAATGATGACATTTACTTTTCAGCAAGTGCAGATAATGGCACTTCATTTAGCAGCATCGAAAACTTAAGTGATAATATTGGGCGATCTGACGAAGCACAGATAACAGCAGTCGGAGCTAATGTCTATGTTGTATGGCGTGACAATAGTTCAGGAAAAGATCAAATTTATTTTAAGAGAAGTTCTGATAACGGTAATTCATTTTATCCTACTGAGGACTTGAGTAATAATAATGGTAGCTCAACAAATCCGCAAATAACGGCCATCGGAAATAATGTTTACACAGTATGGAGCGATACTACAACAGGAAACGGAGACATTTACTTTAAATCGAGTATAGATAATGGCACTTCGTTTGCTTCATCGAAAAATTTGAGTAGAAATCTTAATGGGACGGCACATTTTCCGCAACTTGAGGCTACAGGAAATAATGTGTATGTAGTATGGCAAGATGAAACCCCTGAGAGAGGAGGAATAAGATATAGAGCCAGTAATGATAATGGCAATAACTTTAGTATTACTAGAGTTCTGAGTCAAAAAAATGATGTGAATGCGAATTCGCCACAAATTGCTGTATCTGAAAATACAGTTTATATCGTTTGGGAAGATAACTCTCGTTCCGGAAATGGTAACTCTTCTAAGAATTTTGATCTACTATTTAGAGTGAGTACAAATGGAGGCTCTAACTTTACAAACACAAAGGTTTTAACAAAAAATCCAGGCGATTCATTTGATCCACAGACAGCAATATCTGGAGAGAACATGTATGCGGTTTGGGAAGATAATACCGCAGGAGAAGGTACTTCTTTAAATTGGGAAGTAAGATTTAGAGGGATCGTATATAATGGGGCAAATACAACTGACACGAAAATATTAAGTGAAAATATTGGTGAATTAGCAGACGATCCCCAAATTGCTGGATCAGAAAATAAGTTATATGTAGTATGGAGTGATCTCTACCAACGCACGTATCCAGGAATGTTCGACGTCTTTTTTACATTTAGTAATGATGAGGGCAGAAATTTCAGTCAAGCTGTTAATTTAAGTAACAACCAAGGAAGTTCTATCTTATCTCGTATAGCAACATCTCGAGATAACAGCTATATAGTATGGAGCGATACTACAACAGGAAACGGAGACATATATTTTAGATCAATTA
>DASQYF010000246.1:0-5491 GCA_035639375.1 Nitrososphaeraceae archaeon | reverse complement strand
TAATGCTCATCATATGGATTGAAATGAATTATCCAAATGTCGCGATGAAGCTTAGATTGTCATTGACTATATGAATCAATAGAATCATAGTAGCAGTAATGCAATACTATCAACAAATGTACTTTTTTGTTAATGTATATCTACAAAGGAGCATTGGGATAATCTTACCAGTTATATGGAATGCAAAATAGATTAGTACCATGTAACGGAACTGTAATAGATGTAACTTTTATTTTGCAGCTTGAAAAATTAACAATTCAAAACGAATATAGTGCGATGTGTTCAATGTGATGAATGAATAAATAAATCACTCTTTATTAAAATAATAACATCTGTTTGTAACTCCCATATGTGCCTTTAGATGAATGTCACTAATACTACAGCAAATCACAGGCAAATTATATTATTATTATTATTATTATTATTATTATTATTATTTTCTATTCTATTACAAGAAGTAATCTATGACCCGCAGCAGTAAAAAATTGAATTATTTACTAGATTATTTTCAATTAAGTATTTCTTTATTTATATAACATTTCTTGGCATTTAATAATTTATAGGTATTGTTATACTAAATATACCTCTAATAGACAAATCTAGCATAATATTTTTTAAAGTAAATATATTACCATTACAATACTTTCTTTTGAAGAACATAATATGAAGTACAGCTCAACTTTACTAATGGTTGGAATCGTAGCAGCAGTAGCTATGCTATCAGCAGGATTAGCGTTAATACCTACTACTATGCAACAAGCAATTGCACAGGATACAGATTTTGATTTCGAACAAGAGCAAGATAACAAATGTAGTGGTTCTGCTGAATGTAGTAATGAAGGCACAATAACATTCGGTGGACCGGTTATGGATGGGTTAGTATCTTTCCCTCTGCATGCATAGTACAACACTGAAGACCTAATACCACTACTCAATAACATTTGGTTGGAAGCTAAATAATATGACTAATTTTTTCGTGCTTCAATCATTAATTTTTTAAGATAATCTTAGTTGGTTTGTAATTGGATCTTTTTTCATTATGAGTATGGCTACTTTGATATTGTGGCATAAATCATCTTCTACAATATTACATATTATCAAAGCTGTTATGTGATAATCTGCACCACACTTATCGCACTACCACCCGTCTACCACGCTACTGTTATCATTCCACTCTTTCATTTTATACTCTTCATATATATTGAAGATTCTTTCTAATAAAAAAAATTATTATCCT
Source organism: Nitrososphaeraceae archaeon (assembly GCA_035639375.1). Lineage (GTDB taxonomy): Archaea > Thermoproteota > Nitrososphaeria > Nitrososphaerales > Nitrososphaeraceae > JAJNBK01. The sequence goes on along the minus strand of DASQYF010000246.1, from coordinate 4,254 downwards.
GATATTCTCTTATGTTATCTCTTTTATCCTGATATTTCTAAATGATACCTTTGATTTAGCATCATGATTTTGCAAACCTACATATCCATTCAATGATTTATTACCAATAAACTCTGTTATTTTCTGGTGATTTATAATAACTATATAATTCTGTTTGATTACTTTAATCTCTAGATCGTTCCATTGACCTACAGGTTTTGAAACTATTTTACTTGGAGCAGCAAAATTATAAATTGCTCCTGTCTTATGAATTCCATCATCGTCTGGTTTACCTAAATCATCTATCTGTATTTCATAACCGTCATTAACTGCGACCTGTGGATCATTGCTAGGATCAGGAAATCGTACAAAGACACCTGAGTTATCATCTTTATGTAATACTCTCCATTCTAGCCTCAGTATAAAGTCATTGTATTTTTTTTTGGTATACCATAGAAGACCCATACCTCCATCAGAAAGAAGTGCTTTTTCATTTTTCATTACTGTGAATTTACCTTTGCCTGCCATCTTCCAGCCATCTAATGACTTGCCATCAAAGAGGATTGTAAAGGTATTTTTATTTTTATTATTATTATTATTACTATTATTATTGTCTTCTTTTTTCAAATTAACTTTTATTTTATCGTTCCAAACTATAGATGTTATTGTGATGATCTATCTAATTATAATTATAATTAGTATCAAGAACTAGTTAACTAATTGCAGAAGCTTGACAATATATCCTATATCCAAACCTTCTTTCTATGCTAATCTATATAACTTTAGAAAATATGCAATATAGTTATTGATCTTTTCATCAATCAAATTGAGTATATCTTGTAGCCTGCGCTTCAAGTAGCTGGTATATTTGTATATGCTTTCAAATTCTTCAAATAGCATTTATTATCTTCATCTGCTCTGCAGCGAGGAAGAGGATAATATACCATAAGATATAAAGGACAGAGTCTAAGTTTTGATGTTAAATGGTGACTGTCATCCAAATGAAAAAGGGTAGAAGCACAGATCACAACTTGTTATATATCGCTTCAATATGTTTTACCATTGTATAGTAAAGATGTGATATCTAAAGTTAGGGAGCCATCCACTAAAATATATAGCAAGTAATACCTCAAGGAAATGGATCAATTTTTTGATCTGATGAAGCTTTGTTTGAATTAGCAGATCCATGTGCATGATGAATATGAACTTCAAGTTCATCTTTAGTACGTGCTGTCAATCCACATATTTTACAGGTAGCTTGTTCTGATATTTTAGTTTCTCTTCCTCTCTGTCCCATAATGAGAATTAGTTTTCAACATTTTATTTAGGATTTAAATATATATGTTATATAAGATATTATCATTAGTTATCCGTACAGTTTAGAGTCATTATATTAATCGACAGCAATTCTCAAACATACTAAGGCCACCTCCGTTTTAGGATATTATAATCAAAATCGATCCTTCCATACTAGACTTAAGATTATTCTCTTGAGGGGGATTGTGAGAAAGTTTGACTTTATTTTGCCGTCATGCATTTCATACCAAAAGTGTTCAGCAAAATAATATTCTTTTTTTCTATTTTTACTGCCGTACAATAAATAGAAAATTAGAAAGTATATTTCCATAGTTATATTTAAGATCTAATTAAAAAGATAGTTGTATGATTATCACTAATGGCAAAGGATAATTTGCAGAGAAACTATTACCTTCGCTGATTCATAAAAAAAATTTAAATGAAGTTATTGGTTATTGGCCGCCTCCACTACCACTTATTTGTCCACGGATCTCACCATTAGGATTTTGTTCTGTATGAATATTGACGTATGTCTCTCCATTGCTCATTGCAGTTGTTAGGTCGGATAATTGTTTGCCAGCCATTGGTCCTTCAAGTTTGTCAGCTGTAATTGAACCACTTTCTGATACTTGATTCATAGGAGAGTCATATTTGAATAATGTGACTACTATAGGTCCATTTTGGCCGGGCTTACCACTATGGATATGTCCAGCTGTAGCATCTTGTATGTTTGTAGCATTAACACTGTACATTACACTATCTGTCCCCATTGGTGTAAATTCAGCCATACCTGTTGCCTGTGAATTTGTAGGTGGTACTTCGTCTTGGCCTGAAAGTTTTGCCATAAATTTTTGTTCTTGAGCTGATGTTATGCCAATTGAATTAGTTGTTATGGCTCCAGCTGCTATTACTACCGCAATAGCAACAATTGTTAGTATTTTTGTACTTTTTATTATAGACATTCTAACAGCATATGTAGATAATCACTTATTTCAATTATAGATCTTTTTTTTAGGTTTCATCTATCCTATTGACTGAAAATAACAGACATCAAAATGATTAGTTAAATAGATAGATACCTTAAAAAAAGGTCCTAATGTTTCCTTTAACCAGAGAATCGATCATAGTGAGTCCGGATGTCAGCAGCTACTACGTTTAGCTGTAAGTTAAATTGGAGATATTTTAGCAACGATGATTTTATAAGGTATTTTGCTCTTTGATTCAATACTATGGAAAAAATTATGCACGTAGTAATTATATTAGCAGTTTCTGTCGGACTATTTTGTTCTGTGCCTATAGTGGGTTCGGCGGCAGCGCAGGAGCAGGAACAGCAAGACAGTTCAACAACGGGTCAAATAACAGGAGGTAACATAGCAAAAGGTGAGTTAAAAGCAGGCAATGTAACAGCTGGTAATGTAAACAATGAAACATTAACTGCGGCCAATATAAAAGGAGCTAACATAACTGGAGCTGAGATAACTGGAGCAGATATAACAAAGCAAGTACAAAATTCAACTACACAACAACCATCAGCATCATCATCAAGTGGTAATGCCAGTTCAGCAGTGGGTCAAATAAATGGTGGACAGATATCTGCCGGGAAAATAACAGGAGGTAACATGACTAAAGGTACTGTAACAGGTGGTAAAATAGAAGGAAATAAAGTAACAGGAGCTAATATCTCAGATGCAGAGATAAACCAAGCAGAGATAACGGGGGCCAATGTTACAGGAGCAAAAATAACAGCTGGAAGCGAAGCTGGTAAAGAGAGTCCATTAAGTAAGGTACCTATTATAGGAGAGACGCTTGAAAAGGTCAATCCTTTCAAATAAAATGGAGAAAATGTGTTCTAATAAAAATAATATTTAGGCAACAGAGCAGGCTAAGACAAAGGCCTCATCTAACTACTAGTCGTAGATCTAAATATTTAGGTATCTCCTCCCCTTTGTCTTAACCTATTATATCTTTTTTTCTAGCCATTGCATAAAAGTAAAACGTGCAAAGGTTATTCCAGATACTATCTGTGCAAATATATTGTCTTCATATAAGCTTGTATCAATAATATCTCTTCCACCACTACCACTCTTGAGTGATTTTATATATGTACTCCTTGCAAATTCTTCTACTAACTTTGCAAGGTTGCCGCTTATGACATAATGGTTAAACACTCCAATATAATCATCATTTCCCAAAGAGATTAATTGTACCTTGATATTATATTCAAATTTTTCATTTGGCATAGCCCTTACATCAATACCATCAATGAAGTGTTTTGGTATAAGTTTTGAAAGATATTTTGCTTCTCTAATTGCAATCTGAGCTAAAGGTGGATATAATTTTCCATTCTCATCTTTAACAGCAGCTATATCCCCTATCGAAAAAATATTTGGATGTCTATCGATCTGACAGAATTCATTTACAATAATTTTGCCATCTTTAGTTTTTTCAACTTCTGGATCTATTGGTATATCATACCCTTTAACTCCTGCAGTCCAAATAGTAAGAGATGATTGAATCTTTGACGCAGCATCATTACTAAGATAAATGCTACTGCCACAATTTTCGACTTTAGTAACTGGAGAGCTAGTCATTATTCTTATTCCTTTCCTATGTAATACTTCGTTTACTTTTTTAATCAAACGTTCATTCCATCCTGAAAGAATAGTTGGCAGTGCTTCTATAATTGTTATAGAAAGGCTATCTATTTTTTTACTGTCCTTTATAAAATCTGATAGTGCTCCTGCAAGACTCACACCTGTGGCCCCTCCTCCCACTATTACGATATTTTGCTTATTGTCTGATTTGATAAGTGCGCTTACCCTATCATAGATCATCGATGCATCGGAAATAGATCGTAATGGTAAACTATTTTCTTCAGCTCCTCTAATTTTAAAATACTTTGTAGAAGCACCCAGACATATTATAAGAATATCATATTTAATTTCGGTCGATTCTAAAACAACTATATTTTTTTCTGGT
>DASQYF010000245.1:0-3523 GCA_035639375.1 Nitrososphaeraceae archaeon | reverse complement strand
CATAAACATAGTAATAATTATGACAATGTTTTGTGTATGACAGAATGGTTTTCTACACTTAACATATTCTTTCTTATTGTTGCATTTTTAGAATGCATTGGTTCTATACTACAAATAACTTTACTGTTTCAAATTTTTTATTTGTCAAAAGGCTTATTATGTCTAGTTTTGCTAAAAATTAGCTTTATGCACTCATGATACATTTGAAAATACCTTTCAAAAATAAGATTAATAGAATTTTCCTTTTCCGTTCTATGATAAGTACAGGAGAAAGTTTTTCTTCTAGAATTAGCTAAGCCTTATCAAAAAGATTATACATACTGACAATTTATTACGACAATATCTGTTTTATTATATCAATAGCAAGACAAAGTATCAATGAATATTTTAGCCATTGTAATTACATTAGCTGTCATAGCACAAATTGGTTTTGTTAATTTGGTATTGGCAGTGGAATTAATTCCTTTAAACGGCACGAATTCAACTCTTAACCAAGCTTTACCAGTGTTCTATGATTGCATAGATAAAGCAGTAGAACAAAGTGTCAATGTGCAGGAGGATAAATATTTTAAAGAAGAGCCTACTAAAAATGAAGTTGTTACGTGTTATAATGAAGTGTTGATAGACGGGAAAGGATTGGATAATATTGATGTACAGAATAAGATGCAAGAAGAGACTAAACACGCGGTAACGACACAACTACCATCTAATCAGCAAGAAGAAAGCGAAGTAGGTGGAAACCAGGGACAAGGACAAGTAGCGCCTAGTGTGCCGTTTCTTCAATGAACCATCATAGAGATTTACTTCCTTTTCTTTTTGCTGATTCCATAAATTTTGTATTTGGAGGGCACATTATTATTATTATTATTATCATCCATACCAGAGAACATATCCAATTATCATTTGTAGATTTGCTTCAGATACTCTACTATGTCCTCCTGAGTATCAAATCCTAAATTAATGTTTCAAGTTATCTAATATCTTATCGTCATATATTGGATGATTATACTTTTTTCTCTTGTACAGGGAATATTAAGACACGCGAACTTTAATCTGATGTAGAGAAATGGAGTACTTAAGATTTATCATATATATCTTATTTTCATGATTTTGCATAGTGAAGTATTCTTATGATCTTCATTGTAAGAGCTATGGTCATATTTGTAATAATAATAAGAATAATAAGAATAATCCTTTATGACTCAAGTAGCTTTGGTCTCAACATTAACAAAATTTCATAATTTTTTCTTAACTTATCATCAATAGATCCTTTTTTCCTTCTTTTATTTATATCCTCCATGCTACCTTGAGATATTCAGCATCTATCTCTGTACCTAAGTAATTTACACCTAGCCTCATACATGCCAAGGCAGTTGTACCAATTCCTATAAATGGATCATAAACAACCATGTCTTGCTTTATTCCATGCATCTTTATACAAAGATATGGTAGTTTTTCAGGGAATATTGCTGGATGAGATCTACCTTTTTGAATTGTAGGATACGGAATGAACCATACATTACCTCTATCCCTTCTATCATGTGTTGCAGCTTTCCATCTTCCAATATTTGTCTTATCTTGATATGGTACACCTATTGCTCTTTTATCCAGTTTTACATTTCCTACTTTTGTTAGATGAAAAATGTATTCATGAAGGTCAGTTAGAAACCTTTCACTAATTATTGGTTTAAAATGACCTATAGAATAATCATCACGTATTCTATTATTTTTACCTACATCTTCTTTTTCAAATGAGATCGATTTTATCCAATGAATTGTATTCTGTAGTTTGTACCCTGCTTTTCTAAATCTATCAACTACCTCAAAAGCTAGTATAGGATCTGATGGCGTCCCACCTATATTGAGAAAGAATGAGCCATTATCTTTTAAAATTAAATAACTTAATTGGGCTATTTCATAAAGCCAATTCAGATACTCTTTTCTTTCTTTATTATCCTTATATGAGCCATATTCTTTGTTTAAATTATATGGTGGTGATGTCACAATAACATCTACACTCACACCCTCTGCATTGAGCCTTTTCATAAATTCTGTGCAGTTCTCGTTGTAGATATTATTTAGTTCTATCACTCTACAACCAATTTAATAGAAATCAGCTAATAAAGATCTTTTCTTATCATTAAAATACATACTTCGATAAGTTTGATCTAGTATTAAAATCATCAATTGTATATCTGCATTTATTGAAGAGAAGATACAATAATTAAGAAAAGCAGAGTTTAGTCCTAAATAGTATTCTCATATTAGCTTTCCATTTCAGTATATCTTTTCAGTATAGTCATTGGGAAGGTTACAAGAAAATATATGACCACTTTAATATTGAATTAGTTCAATACCTCACAATATATAGTTTGAGTCGGAAATACATTCTGTTTATCTCTAATGGTATCAACATCTAAAGCCACATTTATATGAAGCATGACTTGCTAACGATTGTTTGTTAAAATGAAAAGTGTAGAAACAAGTAAAGGTCTACTGGAATTGCTTATCTATGGAACCTAATGATAGACAATCATGCTTTTTGATTGCTTCTAAACTGTTAGAGCATAGAGAAGATCAGAATACACAATTAAATGCTTTGATGAAGCCATACTATAATCATGATCAAAATTCTTATCGAATCAATACTGATGCTCTGGATGCATACACCACGATATTACTAAAAAATTCCGTGTAAGTTTGACCGTATTGTTATATGCGGTATTACCAAATATCATGCCAGCAATACTACTATTAGATATTAAAGAGAACGATAGAGAAAGTATCAACGTTCAGATACGATTGAAACAACGCAAACATATAGCAGAGATCAGATAGATAAAATATAACTTTAAAACCGTAGATGAGATTAGAAAATTATCAGACGTCTGCGGAAAAAGATAAAATATAAGAATTTAAGGGTAAAAACAAATGGTTGAACTTATTAGAATCATCCATTAAGAAAGATTAATAGCTAGTCTTACATATATTCTTCTTATTGTTATAGTCATACGATAAAAGAAGATAGCCTTGTTGAGATTCACCACAACAACTTATCTCTGTGGGATGGCAAGGGATAGTCTGGCTATCTCAACAAGGCTTCATCCCCACTGTAACGTCATCCATTATATTAGCTTTAACTAACTGTGTTGTGTTTTAATCACCAACATATTGTATGCATACTGCGTATCTACTTTTTTTACTACCAACTATTTTAAACAACTGAATACACAACAGAATCAACTTTGCTAACGTCAACCAAATAGAACAACCGGAGAGAACAGAATCCAAAATTCATAATAATTTTTTATATGTTTAAAGTTACAGCTGTTAATTTATATAACAAGAACAATTGAATGATTTAAGCATAATATGTTATATAATTTCATATGACTCTGGAAGAATATCACACTTAGAGGAAAATACATGATATGTTATTTTGCCATACATTGCTTCAGTTGCTGGCAATATGTACAATCAATGTAAGATGTTGTTTGGGCTTGAAATAGCTGTTTTTGACAGA
>DASQYF010000244.1:0-15630 GCA_035639375.1 Nitrososphaeraceae archaeon | reverse complement strand
TCCTCTATCAATACTATCTAGGATTTTACCTTTTAGTTTAGATAATATACTATCATCATATTTCTCATCAAATAATTTTATCAATTTATCATTGACATATACTTCTTCATATGGTACAGGTATCTCGACTTTTTTAGTAGTAGTGATCCATCTTTTTTCTATTTTTATATCTTCAACTACAGTATTTTTTGAAATTGAGAATCGCTCTTCATTAACAGGAATGGTAGCAGTGTTTTGTCCTATGATACCTTCGTTATCTAGTTGTCTATAAGAATGATCGATTTTATTTACAATCTTGTCTTTTTTTATATCATTATTATTGTCAAGCTTTGCGTTTTCACCTACTGTAGAAACTGTCTGTTTTAATGATTTGCTAGCGTCTTTGGCATCATCTGAAATTGAGTCATCTTCTTCTCCTCTTTTTTCTTGGGACGATGGTCGCACAACCACAACATTAGAATATTTGATTAGTGGAGGTGTAATTACCATAATCTCCTTGTTGATGGCCGTGGTTTCTGGCTTGATTACTGATGTTAGTTCTTCTTTTGTATTCCCAGTTGCTGCAGTTGTTGCGCTAGTAGAAGTAGTTTCTTTTTGATTCTTAATACCTTCCTTCTCCTCACCGTTCACAATCTAATATTTCCTTCTAGTACTTATAATAATATTCTATACAGTCACCTTTTTGATTTTACTTAATCATAAAGTTGTGGATGCTACTCCTTAGTTTGTTGAAGAAAGGGCAGAAGCTTTGAGACTATCAAAATGCAATTGCAGACTCTTGAAATCCAACAATACCAAACAGGATAACGAGGCAAAACAAGGCTAGATACGATATCAAGAGCAAGCAAAAATGTCTTATATTATATAACTATTTTAGTAAATTATCAAATATAGATATTTTATTATATAATTGAACAACAGAATTTGTTCTCAATATAAGATACTAAATAGGTATTTTATACACTTATATTTATTCATCTACACATATCGTCATCAGTCGAAACTTTTAAAACTTGTTTAGTTATACAGATTTGTATAGCTTTATGAAAGATTCACATTCTCTTTCTTATAATGTTTATAGCCATATAATTGCAAATTCTTCATTTACTAAGAGACAAATTGATATTATTTATAAAAAATTAAACAACGACGACCGGCCGACAAACATTACTCCAGGTGCCTATTATAGACAGATAAAGCAATGTAAACAGAAAGTCAGGAGGCTTCTGTATAGTCTCCTATTGCTTAGATCTTTAAATGTAATAGATAATCAAACACTTATTGTAATCGAACGTATTAGTGAACAGCTTACCGTGATGTTTGCTAGTAATAGTAGTGATATTTCTCCATCATTTCAAAGCGAAACCGTGACATATACGATTGACGAATTGATAAAAAGAATGAATACTTTATGAATTATTATTATTCTATAAAGTTATATCACTGTGTTGACTCAGATATCGTGATATGAGTGATATTTTAAATTCTAACTTGTATCTGATTATACCTATTATATCATATGCAATAGGTATGCTTAGTATTATATCTTATACTAAGTTGAAGAAATCAATTCAATTCCCATTTAATATAGAAGACAAAGCTATTCAGTCAATAGTCTCAGAATACACTCAGAGATTAAATAGCTATGATAAAGCAATTACTGAATTACGTGTTAAAATAGACACAATGGAATTAAGAGCAATACAAAGTAATACTTCGCATATTTCTCCCCAAATTGACACAGCTAATACGGAATCCTACAAACAAAACACAGCAACAACATCACACCATGAGTCACAGTTAGTACGACCGCATAATCACATATCCACTGTGAGTAATGTAGCGACCGTCACGCAGCCAGCGTCGAATATCTCATCAAGACATCCAGATTCATATAATGGCACTATGGATTTTATCTTGAAAATGCTGATGGAGAAGCCAAGAACTTCGAGAGAAATTCAACATTCCGTTGGAAGAACACGGGAACACACATCACGTCTTATGAAGAAACTTTATAATTCTAAATTGGTGATTAGGGATACTAACAGTAAGCCCTTTAAATACAGTATCACTGACGCAGGTCGTACACAGTTGATGGGACGTCATGGGATAACTGGAGGGGTTGTATATGCTGCGGATGCTGATTCGACTGACTCTCAATTATCTGCGATGACCTAGTAGTTATCTTATATATCCATTCTTTTCCTTTTCGATTTCTGGCCAATTTACCTCTGTCAGAATATCTTGACAAATAAGTTGAGATTATACTCAGCTGTACGGGTTCATTATATTCATCTTCATATATCTCAAGGATGTCAGATGATGTAAAAGTACTATATGGAAATTTATTTTCAATTATATCCCATATCTTTGAGCCAACGGATGCCAAGTTCTTGTTTTTGCTTTGGCTTTCCGTATCAATATGTCCATGTCCATTGTTATTCTTTCCACCGAGGTTTATAAGGTCCATTAATTCGAACACTTTCATAATCTTCTCTTTTGAAAGATTTCCTTCTAGAGAAAGATTATACTTGCCTCCTTCGGCGTCTTCTAGTTGTATCTTTATCTTCTTTTTGCCTGCGCTCAATCTAGAGCATCTTTACCTGTTAACAGGTTAACATGTTAACAACTTAACAGATATAGTAACAACTAAGATAACAATTAGCTTAGTTTTTGTTAACTTTATATGAGATGGTCATAAAGTTATTAACAGTAGAAATATGTTAACCTACTTTTATATAATTGCAAGGAATCTTAAAGTTCCAGTCGAAATAAAGGGGTATAATTATTCATATTAACAGTGTTAACGTCAACAATAACGCTCCAGTCGAAATAAGGGGGTCATATTCAACAGTTTTGTGATTTAATAAATAAGTATGTTAACATGCCTATGAATGTAATAATTTTCGTTGCAAGTCGCACCCTGTTGTTTCGTGTCCAAGCCTTTCCTCATAGTTTAATAATATTTTATAAATTATTTTATTTATTAATCAATAAAATTAGATTTTATGGTTTAAAAGCAATTTGTTAACATTCTGTTAACATAATATTAACAAGGTTTCTTCTTTTGCTGGATAAGAAAGATAGGGGTGTGGATAAGAATGAATGATGACTTTCTTGATAATATCTTTGAAAAGGCTGCTACGGGAAAAACCTTGATAAAAAACCGTCGAACATTAACAATAGATTATGTTCCTGAAAAGCTTCCATTTAGAGACGAAGAAACTAAAACAGTCGCTCAGGCACTATCTGTAGTTCTCAAAGGCGCAAGACCATCAAATCTTTTACTTTTTGGTAAACCAGGAACTGGAAAAACTGCAGTAGTTAAAAAAGTAATTGAACATCTACATAAAAAAGCCAAGGAACTGCAATTAGAAGTTATAGTGCCAATTATAAATACAAAATCTGCAAATACTGCATACAAAGTACTTTATGAAATAGCGGAGAATATGGGAATTAACAAAGAGGAAAAGAAATTACAGGTGCATTTCACAGGACTATCGATGGGCGAAGCGACAGATAGAATTCTTGAATTTATTGGAAAGAAAAAACTAAATGTTGTTCTTGTATTCGATGAAATTGATTCGCTAGTAGATAAAAATGGTGATGATATTCTGTATAATTTTACAAGGGCAAATGAAAGAATCTCCAAAGGAGGATTTATTAGTTTAATTGGAATATCTAACAGCCTCACATTCAAAGATAAGCTTGACCCCCGTGTTAGAAGCAGTTTGAGTGAGGAGGAAATGGTATTTAATCCATATAAAGTAGAACAATTACAGAAGATTCTGATAGAGAGAGCTAGTTTAGCATTCAATGATGATGCTGTTTCTAATGCAGCAATAAATCTGTGTGCAGCAATGGCTGGAAAGGAAAATGGTGATGCAAGAAAAGCAATTGATCTCTTAAGGGTTGCTGCCGAAATTGCCGAAAGAGAAAAAGCAGATAAGGTAGAAGAAAAACATATCAGATTAGCTCAAGAAAAAATAGAAAAAGATACTAGTTATGAGATATTAAAAAATTCTACTACACATACCAAGATAATAATAATGGCAATAATGAAATCAAAAATTGGCAATACTGGTGAAGTATATGAAATTTACTCATCATTATGCAAACATACTGAGCAAGAACCACTTACACAACGCCGTATAACTCAAATAATAAGTGAGCTCGATCAACTCGGTCTTGTAATGAGTAATATAATGAGCCAAGGCCGATATGGTAGATCGCAGAGAATCAAAATTACTGTTCCAGTTTTGACTATTAAAGAAGCATTGAAAGACGATCCAATTCTTTCTGCATTATTGATGGTTAGTGATTGAAGTCTATTTGAAATGGCTGTAGAGTAGCCAGATTAATAAGAATTGCAAATCCTGGAGTTGGCATAATACCCATTGTCTGTTGAAATTTAGTTTGCGCCTGCCATGCGCCTGAATTAACGATCAGAGTTCCCCGATAATTTTTAACATCTATAACATGGACATGCCCTGAATGAAACACATCAGGAACATCTCCAATCACCATCATATCTTCTTTTTCAGGTGCTATAGGAGTACGTTGTCCATATATCGGTGATAAATGGCGAGCCTTCAGTAATACTTTCATAGCTTCTGCCGGCTTTGAATAACTTAAACCAGGTGTTGTAGCAATAATATCGTCTAAACTCTGTCCATGATACATCAATACCTTTACACCATTTAATTCCAGAAATGCAGGATTTCCGAGCATTGTAAAATTCCCAAATGAATATAATTTATCAGCATCTTTTCTCGGCAGGGAAGGCTGCGGTAGAGACCTTCGGCCGGGATCGTGGTTGCCTGGAATTACGAAAACTTTAATATGTTTTGGAATTTTAGCAAGCAAATCTATAGCATGTTCCATTTGCTTGCTAGTATTGAGTTCAAGTAATTCTTTATCCTGATTAGGAAATATCCCGATACCGTCAATTAAATCTCCACCAACACATAAGAATCTGATTTTGCGTACAAGTTCATCTTCACTTGATGAAAGCCAGGTTAAAAATCTGATAAATTCTGTTTCCATAAAATATTTACTACCAACATGTAGGTCGGAAATTAAAACCGCATAGTATTCTGCTTTAGACCTGTTAGGAAGATGATCAGGAATATCTGGAGAAGTTAAATTCTTTATAGTGAAACCCTGGATCGATTTATTATTATTATTTTCAATTTCTAACATGACCATCTGATCAAGAGTAAGCGTCATCGCAAGTTTCTTTATTTCTTCAGTAACAGCAAGTGCGCTCATTGTTCCACTATAGTCATCAATTACTAGTTCTAATCCATTCTTCTTCGAACGCTTTGACATCACCAAACCGGCTACAACAGAAAAAGAAGATGAAGAACTCTTATTGAAATTGTTATTTCCTACCTCCGTGCTATATGATTTTCCTACCTTTGCATTATTTGTATTGTGTTTCACAGATGCAATTTTTGTAATTCTTTTACTTTCTGGTCGTAATGCCAAGATGCGGTAAGATTTTTCAAAGCGACTACGAAAGAGTGCAGCATAACCTTCAACTCCTTCTCCCGTGTTAATATTAGGAGTTGGATCTAAGATTATTTTATGGGAATTCTGATCAAAAAAAGAAGAAGAATATTCTTCTTCTTCTATAATCGGGCTTGTCGATAGTCTACTGATCTCAGTATTATCAATTTTATCGAGCTCTTCAAAATGAGTGACATCTACTTTGTCTTCTGGATTAATATAATTCTTAACATCATCTACCATAATAAGAGAATTTTCCTTTTGTTTAATTTTCGTTTTGATGATGTCTTGCACTATCTTTACAACATCATTATCAAGGCCTTTAAGCATCGCAAAAGCATCAGGATGGATCTGATAGCCCTTGCTAGTAGCATATGATATTGCATTAGAAATTTCTCTTTGTAAGGCCAAGGTGCTGGGCTGATTTTAGTTTGGATATCATATTTAATTATATTTCTATAATTGACAAAACTAATTATAGAATAAAATGTCATATTTTACACATTGCGTTTTAACTTTAAACGGCGCCTTATATATTTGGCTTTTGGCGCAATAGCTTTTTTGCTTGCCTATTATAGTGGAGCTAGAGTTGATATAAACAAGGAGGAAGCAAAGGATGTAAAAGGGGAATTTATAAAGAAAATTGATGGTATTGATCAAAATGGAATTTTCATCAATAACCTCATGATCGCACTCGGTATGTTTATTCCAATAGTTGGGATAGGATTAGGAATATTTTCTGGATTTTCTACAGGATTGGTATTTAATGCACTAGCAGAAACCTCTCCTTATCTTCAGAATGTTCCTCCATTAGCAATTCTATTGACACCTTATGGAATTATGGAAGTTTTTGCTTATGGCTTGGCAATATCTAGAAGTGGTATGCTTGTCTATCATCTTGTAAGGAAAAAACCCTGGAGAGAATATGGTATCCCTACTATTATTGAGATTGGAATTATTGTAATGGTTCTAATAGCCGCTGCGGTAATCGAATGGCAAATAATAATGCAATTCGGCGGACCTGATATTACTATGTCTAATATATAATTTTTAACAAATCATATATTTAGAGCATAATTCTCATTTTCGTTACTTACAGTTATAATAATTATAATGTTATAAAGTAATAGTTTAATAATTCGAGAATATGTATATTAAGTATGTCTGAAATGTTGATGAAGGATGACTCCCTTGGACTGACCTTACGAGGATATGATTTAGTACCAAATGCTTCACTTGCAACGAAGATTGCTGTCTATACTCCTGAGGTTGTAGAGACCATTTTGACTCAACATCCTGAAATAATTGATCGCTGGTTGCAAAAATTGCATAGAGAGTACATCAACAATAAAAAGATCTGCGATTTTGAAAATGATCCCACTGCATGCTTTAATCTTGGTATATACGAAGAATTTGAAAAAAATCTTAAAAGTTGGGAGGAAGGAGGAATAATAAAAATAATGCTGCCTGTAAAGAAAGCAATCCGAGTCAGCAAAAGCCCAATATTTTCACTTGCCAAGTAGCATTATTCTACTAATAATATGGTGATACTCGTTGACAAGTTCTAATCCTTTGAATCCTGATTATCTGTATTTAATCTGTCCAAGAAGCCCTTATAATATAATAATATATGTTTGAATAAAGTAATCTGATAAATAGAAGAAGCATATGAAGAGAATATATGCTAGGGTTAAAAATTTACGAAAATCCGCGATTTATGGATCAACCGCGGATGCTTGCTGCCTTGCCTGATATGGGAAATGTTGCAGGTATTGGCATGCAGTTCCTAGCAAAAAAACTCGATGCAAAATTGTTTGCTGAGATTTATTCTTATTGGCCTCCATATGTTACATATAATAATGGTATTATTGATTATTTACAGGCAAGTTATAAATTCTATTCTGTTACTGACCATAATATCGTAATTTTTACAGGTGATTTTAATCCTAGTGATCCAAGAAGACTATATGAACTATGCTATGAAGTTCTGAAAATGGCTGAAACTGTGAATGCAAAAACATTATATTCAATCGGTGCAGCATTACGACAGGTTAGTTCTACTTCTGTTATAAAGAAAATAGTATATGGTGTTGTAAACCGGCCAGAAATTTTGGATGTATTAAAAAAATATGACGTGACAGTTTTACAAGGTGAAGGTCAGATAACAGGTTTCAATGGCCTTATATTAGGACTTGCAAAGGAGCGCAGCATGGATGCAATGTGTATACTGGGTGAAATCGATAATCCAAATATGATTCAGCCTAAAACAGCAGAGGCAGTTTTACAGGTATTGATAAAGATTTTAGGAATTTCATCCATGAATATGTTAGAACTTGAGGAAGAGGAAAGGCGTAAAAAGTTCATGGAACATCAAATGAGTTATCTGGAGAAGGTAATGGAAAATGGCGAGCCTCCTGGAGTCGCCTGATGATATATATATGTAATGTATAGCCGTGTATATATCTTGTATATCTGCTAATATTAGATGATCAAATTTATTTGTGATTCCTATATGTAATGCAAAGTCCTACTCATCTTCAATCAAACTGCATATACGTCTGACGTTTTACTTGATCAATTACCACAACTGAAAGATCACTGAATTCCCTTCCTTCCAAATCGATGACTTTGCCTTTGAAGGCATTTTCTTTATAATCTTTGGTGAGATATTCAAAAACCCAGACTGTAAGATTTGAAATTTCAATTCCATTTTTCTTCAAAAATAAGGCAATATCAGATTGCATAAATTTCTTTGAGGGATTACCTGGCCAAGGTCGTGGTAATAATATTACACTTTTTCCGTCTATTATGGCCTTGACCAATTCTGATTTTTTTTGTTCAATATCGCCAGTTACATGAAAACTAACGATATGTGCCTTATCAAGAGGTACTCGTGATTTTGCTGAGGCGACCTGAATTGAGCTAATACCAGGGATAATCTCGACGTTATCATCACCAAAAATTTCAAGTAATCTATCGACTACTTCTGATTCTGAAAAATTGACATCTCCTGTAAATGGTACCGTGCAATAATCGCCTTCATTCATTTTATTATATATATTCTGATATGCATTTTCTTGATTCCTCATGGTAACGATATGAACCTCTTGTCTGCTTCTATCGATTATGCTTTCAATAGTAGTTAGAGTATACTCATATCCTATAATATAGCGTGATTTATGAATGGCATCTTTAGCTATATCAGTCAAATATTTTGGAGAGCCTGGACCAACACCAATAACAAATAGCTTTTTTGGCATTATGTTTACATATTATTAGTAATGAAGCAGACTTTAAAACCTTAGATAATTAATTGTTTGTGTGAGAATATTTATAGTATTTTATCACTGAATTGCTTTTGGTCATCAGAATATCGAGTGATGACGACGATAATGCTCTCTTCAAAATGGGTTATTCCACCAGTAATAGTAGAGTCAGATTCCATTTTGCCATAGACGATCCATTTCATTCATTCAAATCAGAGCCTAGCTTGATAAATATTCTAACATTAACTAATTAGAAAATAAAAACGTTGTACTTTGTGCCCTTATTATAGTGTTCTGTCGGGGACAAAATCGTCTTACCAATTTACACAATAATTTTGACACTGTTACCATTATATCTATCTACCAAACCGTTTACATGAGCGAACTAAAGCTCGAATTTGTCGGCAAACAAGTCAAGGATATGTATGGTACTTTTATAGGAAAAGTAATAGGTATAGTAACAGATATCGATGGTTCAATCGAATCTGTTGGTGTAGATTGCGGTTCTACTGGTTTAAAACAGTTAGCATATGAACAGCTGCTTGTTCAAGGAGAGTATGTAATTTACATTCCAAGATGGCGATTGGATGCACAAAAACTACTGCGACAGAAGAGTCTTACTCTAATGAGGATAAAGGCACTTAAGGATATAGTTTCAGAAAACGATTCGATGAAAGATGAAGCTGAATTAATTTACATAAAATATGAAAAACGACTAAATGATCTTGAAAAGGATGAAAAATATGTCCATGAGAAATTGCACGATAGGTTAAACGAATTGGACAAAGAAAGCAAAGACATCAAAGCAGTATTGTTTGATGCAAAGCTACAGCATAGAAGCAATGAGATAACCGAGGATATTTATCAACAAGTCAACATGCATACAAATGAATTGATGGAACACATTAATCTCGAAAAATCTGAGATCAATAATGTTAAGACAAGACTTACACAGCAAACCTTGGAAAATAATGATATAACAACTGCATCTAATGCTGAATCATCAACAAGAATAACTACTGCTACTACTAGCCAGGAAACGCCCGCTACTGAATCTTCTTTGCAACAAGAAGAGGGATCTATCGCTAGACAAAGTGTTACTCCACAACAAATCGTAGGCAACAATGCCACAACTACTGAAGAAAAGTCAGTTGAAACACATGATGACGATGCTGATAAAGAAACAAGTTGGCTAAATCAAGTAATCCCTAAATAGCTAATAATAATTATATAATAAAAAATAAAAAGAATTAAGTTCTTTTTTAAAATATAAAAAAATGACTTAAATCATCTTTCTTGTCTTGCTGATGTCTGTAGAAGTTCGCCTATTTCGTTGTGCATTTTTAGAAAGTTTAGTCCTTTTTCTGTGGTCTTGTAAGTCTGAGAGCCTTCCAAGTACTCTAACAAATTGTTCTCAATGAGCACAGAAAGATATTCCCTTAACTGTGCATAGCTTAGAAATGCTTTGTACATAATTTTTGTCTTTGTTGCTCCACCATTCGCTGCTTCTAAGATCATAGCTACTATTTCTGTTCTGCTTCTGTATTTCACAACTAGAATACACTGAATTTCTTTATTTTAATATATTGACACATTATATCAGAATAATGTTATATATTCTTTATACATATTTCATTATTTAGTACAACCTTTAACAACAAATATCTGATACTTATGATTATGGTTAAAGTTGATACTATGATTCAATAGTAAAGTGTTCTGACATTTAGTATGATATTTTCACGTTGTATTGCTAAAATAACTAAAAAATATGAAAGGATCCTAAATGTTTAAAAATATAAATACTCATTATGTAGAGATGTCCGATCTTGAATCCGGTGATCTTTCAAAAATATATGAGCAGAGCGAAAAAATCAAAGTAACCTTAGAAGCAAGAAAACTTGATAAGATAAGAAAGCAAGCATGGGAAAATTCAGAAGAATTTTGGGCAAAGCAGGCAAAATATCTAAAATGGTTCAAAGAATGGGATAAAGTACTTGATTGGAACCCTCCATTTGCAAAATGGTTTGTTGGTGGCAAGCTAAATGCATCTGTCAACTGTCTTGATAGACATATTGATTCAGATGCAAAAAACAAGGTAGCCATAATTTGGGAAGGTGAAAATGGCGAAACTAACTCGTTTACCTACTATCAATTATATCGCTCTGTTAATAAATTAGCCAGCGCTCTGAAAAATCTTGGGGTGAAAAAAGGTGATCGGATCACAATTTATCTACCTATGATTCCTCAGCTTCCGATTGCAATGTTAGCAAGTGCGAGAGTAGGCGCAATTCACACTGTTATTTTCTCTGGATTTAGCTCTAAGGCATTAGCTGACAGGGCGAATGATTCGAAATCAAAAGTTATAATAACTGCTGATGGCGGCTACAGGAGAGGAAAGCTTGTCCCCCTGAAAAGAGTTGTAGATGAGGCTATTTCTTCTATACCTTCAGCAGAACACGTTATTGTAGTGAAAAGAGCATCAAATGATATTCAGATGGGGCCAAAAGATTTATGGTGGCACGACCTAATTGAAAATTCGTCATCATATTGTGAGCCAGAAATTCTAGACAGTTTGCATCCTTTATATATTCTATATACTTCCGGAACAACAGGGAAGCCAAAAGGAGTACTGCATAGTACTGGCGGCTATCTTACCTATCTCTATGCAACATCTAAATGGGTTTTCGATTTTAGAAAGGAAGACATTTTCTTTTGTACTGCAGATATTGGATGGGTCACGGGACACAGTTACATGGTTTATGCACCACTGATGCATGGTGTTACCGAAATAATGTATGAAGGGACTCCTGATTATCCAAAACCTGACAGATATTGGGCCATAGTAGAAAAACAGGGTGCATCAATTCTATATACCACTCCTACTGCTCTTAGAATGTATATGAAATTTGGAAATACTATCCCTAATTCCTTTGATCTATCTTCGCTTCGTCTATTGGGTACTGTAGGCGAGCCGATTAATCCAGAGGTTTGGATGTGGTATTTTAAAACTATTGGAAACGAAAATTGTCCAATTATTGATACCTGGTGGCAGACTGAAACAGGAGGGATTATGATAAGTATGTGTACCGGCATTGACTCCATTCCCATGAAACCTGGTTCAGGTACCTTTCCTGTACCTGGTATAGATGCGGCTGTCGTTGATGATGAAACTGGAAGACAAGTAGATCCCGATAGAAAAGGATATCTAGTAATTAGAAAGCCGTGGCCTGGAATGTTAATGACACTATGGGAAGATGACGAAAAATATCGCAATACTTACTGGAGAAAATTTGAGAATGTATACTATGCCGGTGATTATGCACTTTCTGATGCTGACGGCTATTTTTGGCTTCTAGGTAGATCAGATGATGTACTTAAAGTAGCTGGACATAGGCTTGGTACAATGGAATTAGAAAGCGCATTTGTATCATACAAAGCAATTGCAGAAGCTGCAGTAACGAGTAGGCCAGACCAAAAAAAAGGAGAATCAATAATTGCGTTTTTGGTGTTGCGGACAGAATTTTTACCATCTGATCGACTGCGTGGTGAGCTTATTGATCACATTCGAAATTCAGTGGGACCAATTGCAACACCTGAAGAGATTTATTTTGTCAACAAACTTCCTAAAACTCGAAGTGGAAAAATAATGCGGAGGTTGCTTAAATCCATAGCTAGTGGAGCCCCAACTGGGGATGCTACCACACTTGAAGATGAGGCATCGATAGAAGAAATAAGGCAAGCCTATAATGATTTGCATAAAGTAGTTGACCTCTAATTAGTGTTCAAAGTTGCTATAAGGAGGGCTGATTTGATATCTTAGGTAATGTACATAATTTTTAATACTTTTTATTGATAAAAATTAGAACATTATGTTATCATTTGTACGAATATATCTTTTAACTCTTGAATGGTTTAATTGTTTCCTATAATAATTGCTCTCTCCCTCTTTCTCTATAGCAATAGCAATTATTAATGCTAATTTAGATTGAAATTATTGTCATTAGTGATTTTTCTGTAATTTTATGCTTCTCTATGAATCCTGATGCTGCAGCAATAATATATTTAGCAGGTTTTGTATTCTTGTAAGTACAGCTTGCTGAATCCAATGTATTTTTACAAGGAGCTGCGTCTTTTACCATGTACACTATATTGCCATTTTCATTAACCCACATTAGATCCAGGTTGTATTCAATGTTTAAAAGCCATATAGGGTATAAATCCAATTTTTCATAAATTAGGATCATTGCAGAATTCAATGGTAGTCTTTCTTCTCTAAACATTAACCATCTCTGTTTATCTGCACGAGATTCTGCAACTTCTACCCTAATTACATCATCATCTATTCTTATAGTTCCTTCTGCAAAGGTTATAGGCTTGTTTTTAATTTCTTGTGGAATAAATATAAGACCAAGCGATCCTATGATGACAGCTGCAACAAATACTGGTATCAGAACAACTATCTTTCCAACCAAAGTAAGTCATTAATACAGCTTTGCAAAAGAATTTGAATTTTACTTCTTCTTCTTCTATGATAACTTGGCAATCAATTGTTATTGTTGTTGGATTATCTGTAGATGTTTTTGAAATGGTAAGTTAGCCAACTGGAACTTGTTGGTCCCTCTGAGATGAGGTAATATTGAAATATGTTTTATTCTTGATCCCTTGTCCTCCTTCTATATCATTATCCAACGATGTTAAATTAGAAGAAATAGCATTTTTGAGCAGTTCATAATATTTCGTAGTTTGTATGTTTCCATTTTTAAGAGAGATGAGATTGAAGTTTGCTACTCCATGAGGTTTAAAGTTCCAATTCCAATAAGCCCATCCGAATACTTTTATTTCCTTGAACATTTGAACAATAAGATTTGCCTCATCTTGAGTTATATCGCTATTTTCTTTATTTATTTGCCAAACTACTTGTCCTTCTTTGTTAAAGGTTTTCTCGCGCTTTACATTATTCCATTCGCCTACATACAATGGAACTCCAGCAAGTTGTGCTGATTTAATTAAAACATCAAACTTATTTTCTTGATAATTACTAGATTTAGGCAAACCATATACAGTAATCTTGAATACAATATTTGTTTTAGCACCTGGAGCCATTTTTGCCAAATTCTCAGGATTTACACCTCCTGATGTGTTAAGTTCTACTGGTATGTTCATACTGTATGCTATTGTCTTTTGAGTTAATGTTCTCAATTCATTTGTAATTAATGTATTGAAGTTTCCTATCTTTTCCCATTGATCTGCATTATGTACTTGAGGTTCACTCAGTATTTCATAGCCTAAAGTACTTGGATGAGAATCTACAGTACTTACTATTTTTTTCAAAAAGTCAGCCAATAGTGTCCAACCATCTCTTCCGTTAACATCCTTTACTGATCTATTCCACCAATCTGTCCACCATATTTTTGCAGTTTGATATTTAGGGCTTCCTCCACTATTGTAAACATGTGTAGGATTATTCTCAAAAAAGAATGATGGAAAGCCAGTACCGCTTTGATGATTTAACCAAGATGATGTGTGAAATTGATGGTTATCATAGAGTACCTTTATTCCATACTTGTCGGCGGTCTGAGCAACACTAATTATCTCGTTTATAAATTTAGATGGATTCTTTACATAGGCTTCCCAAAAAAATACATAACGTATATGGTTCATACATGCTTGAGAAATTAACCTAAAACTATCTTCATAGTAATTCTTTGGAAGGGGGCCTCTAAAGTCTCTTTTCTGTGACATGGTTGTATAGTATCCACGTAAATTAACCCCTATGAAAAATGATGTATTACTTTCCTTTCCCTTGAGCATAGGTGGTAACAATGAATGGCTTGTTAATTGTAAACAATGCTTATAATGATTGTTGATGGGAGAAAAATTGATGTAATAATCTTTTTACTATCTGATAATTGTTATACAACAAAAGATAATCAGCAAGACTATTTTTAGAATATGTCTATATATACACATATATATATTATGAAGCAATATGTTTCTTATATTTTAAAGTGTTTTATTATAACTCCAAAAGATGTTTGCTTCAATAAATAGCCTTCTATAGAATTATATTCTTAATATACACATATAGTATATGCTTTGTATAGGAACGATATGCAGGAACAATATAATCATATTTATAACAATAATAACAACTATTATCAGTACGTTTTAGATTATTTTAAGATAGTAAATAGCAGGATATAATCATCTTCCTATAGGAACATTACTATTCATTATACAAAAGAGAATATGGGGATGAGGAGGATTTCATATTTTCATGCTTGATAGGTATGTTATCTTTTTTAGAGAGAGAAAGATAATTGTAAAATGACGATAATAGGGACAACACCTATCAACAATTTAGAAGTATGGTAACCTCTATTCCTTATTTTTTTCTATCTACTATCTTGTATCTATCTATCTTTATCTTTTTAGATATAGATAATTGCTATTTGCATCATATCCAAGGTCTGCCATTGTCAATACCTTAAATCCATTATCGTGTAAATATTTAATTTCTTTTTCAAATAGATCTATAGTAGTAGCATAAACCTCTGGATCACCTTCTCCGCTATTATCTATTCTATGCCATATAAGTATGGGAATTGCATTTATTGTTCCATCCGTGTTATAAATAGCCTGACTATTGACAACTTCAATGAATTTATCTAACATTTCAGAATCATCATATGAATTCGCTTTCCTTTCAGCATCATGACTCCAACCTATAATAGAGTACCTATTTACAAAGTTTAGTGCACCGTCCTCAGAATATGTTCTACAATCAGTCTGACTTGAGTCTTCTTTTAACATATTACAATGTAAAAACATTAGTGGATCATTAGCAGTT
>DASQYF010000243.1:0-13026 GCA_035639375.1 Nitrososphaeraceae archaeon | reverse complement strand
ATTCCTATTATAACAAAGTTGATCTTATCAGCCTCGGTACTTATATCTAAAAGGATACCACAAACTTTTCTTCCATTAATCACTACAATTATAAGAACAGTAAGAAGAGGACTATTTATATCTATTTTTATATATTCTATAATCTGCGTTATAGATAGCCGTTAAAAATTGATAAATTTTTCATATCTTTAGCTCTCTCGTTTTTTCAAGTGCCGATATCATAGCATTTAGCTTATATTCAGTCTCATTCCACTCATTTTCTGCGATAGAATCGATAACAATGCCGGCTCCTGACTGAACATAGGCTCTATTTTTATTTATGAAAAGAGATCGTATTGTTATTGCGAAATCACAGGAGCCATTAAATGAAAAGTAACCTAACGCTCCTGCATATGCCCCACGAAAACTTGGTTCTAATTCATCGATAATTTCCATTGCACGTACTTTTGGAGCGCCGGATACAGTTCCGGCAGGAAACATCGCTCTAAATGCATCAAATGAATCCTTATCTTTTTGAAGGTAACCAATTATATGGGATACTATATGCTGTACGTGGCTAAATCGTTTTACAGACATGAGATTATGAACTCTAACTGTACCGTATCTAGATACTCTTCCTATATCATTGCGAGCCAAATCTACTAACATAGTATGTTCGGCAATTTCTTTCTCATCGTTAAGTAAATTTATCCTTGATTGTTTATTCGTATTCTCGTCATTTACTATTGGTCTTGTTCCTGCAATTGGAAACGTTTCTATTATATCTTTTGTAATCCGCAAAAGCATCTCTGGACTTGAACCTATAATGCATTTATCAGATATCTTTAACATATACATATAAGGAGATGGATTAATATCACGCAGGCTCCGGTAAACTCCTAATAAGTCACCTTTGATGCCAAATTCCATCTTCCTTGACAAAACTACTTGGAAGATATCTCCATTGTAGAGATGAGCTTTGCATTCTTTGACCAAAGCCATGTATTTCCTTTTAGTTATGTTAGGTTTTGGAATAGAATATGAAAGAGAAGGGTAATGGCTTTTTTTTGAATAATTATCTAATTTGTTTTGAAGCTCATCCAACCGACAATCCTTTGTCACATGAAAATAATACGCTTGATTCTCTGCATGATTAAAAATTATGCCATCAGTGTATATTCCAAATTCTAATAAAGGGAAGTTGTTCTTTTGCTTTCTATTATTTGGAAGATGTTCCCAGAAGCGAATCGCATCATAGCTAATGTAACCAACTGCTCCACCTATATACCTGAAATGATAATCACTTATCTTAGGCATAATCTTGCGAAGTTCAGACAGTGGTTCTGTAGTATCTATTTTTTTTATTACTTTATTTCTTCTATTATAGATTTTAAATGTCTTTGAATTGCAGTTAATTGTTATTTTCGGATCGAAACCGATAATTGATATCTCTGATAGCTCTGTAGGACCAATAAGAGATTCTAGTATGAATGTTTTATCAAATAAATCATAAAGCTTTTGGAATATTTCGAATTGATTGTCAGTAGTGTTTAACTTATGTAATTTGAACTTGAATTTATCATTGTCGAAGGCTGACAACCCAAAAGTATCCACCTTCAATTTTAGCTCCCAATGTATTTCATATTGTCTAAATTAATACATCATTTAAACGTTGACGTTATACTGAAAATGGAATTAGGTCTTTTGTAGTCTGATAAATGAAAATGTAGAACCTTCAGGATAGAACAACATTCTAATTTTTTGTCCAATAATAATAACTAAAATTGTTATAATAGAATGACAATAAAATTCTCAAGCGATCCAGCTATACACAACATCCACTTTGCTTTATGACTGATCTCTTAAGGATATTATCTTTGTAGTTTTACTGTATCTACGCTGTCCAATGATGTTATAAATTGTTTTACCACTCTAAGAAGGCAACGTTACAACAATAAATCCACTCATTTTTATATGACTTTAACGACGATAACATAATCTAACGTAATGGATTGGTCAGAGGTAATAATAACTATCAGTCCAAATCTATTTATCTGCGATTTGAACAATTTTATTTAATGGGAAGAGTCCTAGGAAGGAAAAGCACGAACTATTCAGATATTCCTTCCGAAAATGCTCAACTAAAGGATTATAATGACAATCTAGACTTTCAGAAACATGATTTATACAGAAAGGGCGTAAACCATATGGCAAGTGAAAAATTAGAAGATGCCATCCGCAGCTTTGAACTTGCGCTAAGAATAGATCAAAATTATGTTGATGCATGGATTAAGAAAGGGTACGCTCATTTTCACTTGAATGAATATACAGCTGCTATTTCATCGTATGATAAGGCACTTGAAATCGATATTAATAATGCCGAAGCTTGGAATTTAAAAGGTTTATCATATTACCGAATGAAAAATTATGACAAGGCAATAGCGGCGTGTGAAAAGGCGATAGACATTAATCCTAATGACGGAATGTCTTGGTATAATGCAGCATGTTATCTTACTTTAAGTGGTAAGGTAGATGAAGGAATGGAATCTTTAAAGCGTTCTATAGAAATAGATATTTCGAATGCTAAGAAAGCGGTCCGTGATAGAGACTTCGAAAATGCTAGAGCTGAAGAAGCTTTCCGCCGAATTATTGAGGTTGTAGTATTAGAATCAATTAGACAAGGCTATGACTATGTTGGAAAAATTGTATGGATTACAGGAATGGATAGGGAAGATGTAGAAGATGCAGTAGCTCGATTATCTATGAAAGGATTACTGATTAAAAAAGAAAAGAAATCGTTTACAAGCAGGGAAGAATATTATGAGCTTGCCAAAGAAATAGCGTATAAAGTTGGTTCCACAAAACGTTCAGGCCTTCTTGGAAAAAGCAAAGAAATTTCTGCTCCAGTACAGCAATTGAAAGATATCATTGAAATTATTGACAGTGCAAAAGACTCTGTAGAAAAGGGAGATGTTAATTTAACGCTCCAAAATCTTGATTATCTTATCAATCCTCTGAAGCATGGAAATGCCATGATAGAGCAGTTCTTCGATGAACATAGAGATCTTAGGCTCTTTCAGATTAGATTAAGAGATAAGGGTCAGGACTATCTTAACTCTCATAAATCTGACTTTATAAAATTATTAACCGAAATTGATTCAAAAATTCGGAACAATCCAGTTTCAAAACCTATAAAAGATTGAATAGTTCGTAATAATCTTTACTACATACTTTACTACATACTGTATTTGGAAGATGAGGTAACATTGGCTTGATAACTGCTTTGTAGCATATCATATAGGATCATAATCTTCTTATAATAAAAATATGAGAATTTTTTTAATTAAATGTACCATATCGTTACTATTACATGGCTATACTGTGAATCAAGGATAACCCAGACGGATGGATGGATGGATGGAGAGCAAATTTTATTCAATTTATATAATTGATCCAAAATAATTTAAACGGATAATGTATTAATAGTTATTAGGAAATGATGGATATATGACAAAGATCTTTGCTGACGTAAATGAGAAAGAAATAACTCGCGCCATCTCTGGAATGTTCAATGAGACTATGATGGAATTCACAGATTCTGATGTGATAATCATCGGATCAGGACCTGCTGGTTTATCAGCAGGCAGGGAATTGGGAAAAATGGGGATAAAGACACTTATCCTTGAACAGAATAATTATGTCGGTGGGGGTTATTGGGTCGGTGGTTATATGATGAACCCTGTAACAGTGAGAGCACCAGCACAGAAGGTATGGGATGAACTAGGAGTGCCTTATCGAAAGATAACTGAAGGACTTTATGCTACATGGGGTCCATATGCATGCTCAAAACTAATTGCCGCTACCTGTGATTCGGGTGTTCGATTCTTACAGTTAACTAAATTTGATGACTTGATTCTAAAAGAGAAGCGTGTATGTGGTGTTGTTGTTAATTGGATGCCTGTCTCCTCTCTTCCTAGAAATATTACCTGCGTAGATCCGGTTGCCTTTGAGAGTAAAATTGTCATAGATGCATCAGGTCATGATTCTGTTGCTGTCAAACGCTTGATGGATCGTGGCTATGCCAAGTGGAAGGGAATGGATCCTATGTGGGTAGAAGGAGGTGAAGATGCTGTAGTCAATAATACCGACGAGATCTTTCCTGGTTTGATAGCAACTGGAATGGCAGTCACAGAGACACACGGCTTGCCACGAATGGGGCCCACCTTTGGTTCAATGTTGCTTTCAGGAAAGAGGGCCGCAGAAGTAGCATTCAGCAAATTAAAGGAGATGCAGAGTTCTCCAAAACTAAAGATAAGGTAATATTTGAAATTTGGAGACTTTTTACTTTAATAAATAGTCTTGAATTTTAAATATATTCATCTTTACGCTGACTATACTACGAAAAATTTGGACTTGCATAGAGTAGCTGAAGGTGTAAGCAAAACCTTTTCAAATTGCACAATAGATATAAGACCTCCTTTCCTACAATACACTCGAAACTCCATATCATCTAATTGTATAGCAGAGGAGCTTGCGTCTATACATATCTCAGACACAAAACAACCTTATCCTCATCAACCTAAAAGAAGAGATAAACAAGAAGATATCAATGGCGTACTTTTTGAAAAAAATTTGATTAGCAATCCCCATCGAACCTCTTGCTTGTACGATGGCTTTATGATGCAAAGCTTGTATTCAAGATTACTACCTGTAAAAGAAGAAACAATCGATAATATACACATAATATTCGATAGCAGATTGACATGCACATTCAGTGAAGAGGACTACAGGTACCATGCGCGAGCTATTATATGTGGAACCCCAACAATTATATCTACTACTGGTATAGTGGAGGGTCCAGCAAAGCCTAAGGATTTTTATTTTAGACAAATCGCGCGGATGTCCAGGGCCGGTGATACAGAAGAATTGAAGAAGCAATTTACTGGAAGGTTTATCGACTATGATGACGATAGGATAAACTCTATTGCAGTTGGATATACTATTCAAGCACTTTTTTTCTTCTTGACAGATGGAGATCCTTTTTGTAACGATACTAATTGTAAGATTTTTAACGCTCATTGGCAAGAGGATCTGATAAGGACGCAAGTAAATAATCAACGAATGTGTCAAACACATCTTTTGTTTTTAGACAGATTTCTGAATAGGTATTGATATAATTCTTTACTTGATAATGGTATACTCCTTTGAATTTCAATGATATGTCAATATTTTTGAAAATTACGTTTCGAGATCTACGAATATACCATGTATAGTACAGGCATTTAAAGATTATAAAAAGTTGTAGAATTAAAATAACTAGATATCAGGAGTGTAGCGCTGAATTGATATCGAACAAATTATTAAATGGTGCAATGCTTTTTATCTCTTAATATTAATGTCTAACATAGCCGCGAAAGAACAAGATTACCACGTCAATGGGAAGGATGCATTTGAAGTAATTATTATCGGTTCAGGACCTGCAGGCTACACGGCTGGGGTTTATACATCACGTGCAAAACTTCGAACCCTTATAATTTCGGGGACCCTTCCTGGCGGACAGCTAATGACTACAAGTGAAGTAGAAAATTATCCTGGTTTTCCTAATGGCATATTTGGACCGGAGCTGATGATGAATATGAGACAACAAGCGGAAAGATTTGGTACGGTTATTGTAGATGACGAAGTCATTAGAGTTGATTTTAGTAAGCGCCCCTTTGTGATAACCACGCACTCACAAAATTATGAAGCAGATTCTGTATTAATTTGCACTGGTGCCTCTCCTCGGAAACTAGGTATTGAAGGAGAACAGCAATTCGCTGGCCGAGGGGTATCATATTGTGCCACTTGTGATGGTCCGTTCTTCAAAGGCGAGGATATAGTCGTTGTTGGTGGAGGAGATACAGCATTAGAAGAGGCAACGTTCTTGACCAAGTTCGGAAAATCTGTAAAAATAATTCATAGACGAGAGTCATTGCGTGGAAGTAGGATTCTTCAGGAAAAGGCTTTCGAGAATCCAAAGATCCAATTTCTGTGGAATAGTGTTGTAGCTGATATTACAGGCGATAAGAAAATCGGAACAGTTGTTATTAAGGATATAAACAATGGGAAACAACAAAAAATTGCCACAGGAGGATTATTCGTTGCAATCGGTCACGAACCTAATACTGCTATATTTAGAGGTCAACTGGAAATGGACGATAAAGGTTACATTATTTTAACGAGCCAGACGAAGACAAGCGTAGATGGTGTTTTTGCAGCAGGAGACGTACATGACTATAGATATCGTCAGGCAGTCACCGCAGCTGGATTTGGCTGCATGGCCGCGTTAGACGTAGAAAAATGGTTGACCGAAAGAAAGCATAGGAATTAGACGCTATTATTACAATGCTTCGCTCAGTATATATGGATATTCGAAATATTCTTTGCACTTATAAGAGCATTATCATATTCTTCCTTATCAAAGATATTTTCTTCTAAATAGAGACTCTTAAATTTTCTTCCATCATCTGCAAATATTCCTACAAGAAGACCATTATCTAGTTTTTCAGCAGCTTTTAACATACACGATAATACAGATCCGGACGAAGGACCTACTAGTAAGCCCTCTTTTGTTACCAACTGTTTAACCATATCAAAGGAATCATTATTAGTAGCAGTCATCCATTCATCAACAACCTTCTCGCGACGCTTAAATAAGTCTGGCATTGATGATTCTTCAAAATTTCTCAGACCTTGTAAGAGATGATTCTTTTGAGCTTGGATTGCAACGACTTTGATAGTCGGATTCTTTTCTTTAAGAAAAGTTGCAGATCCAGTGATAGTTCCACCTGTACCACAGCCACTAAAGAAGTGAGTTATATTACCATTAGTTTGCTCCCAAATCTCAGGACCCGTACTTTCATAATGAGCCAAATAATTAGCATCATTGTCGTACTGGTTAGGCATATAATAGATATCAGGTCTAGGTTTTGATATTGCCTTCGCGAGTGCAATACTTTGATCTGTCCCAGCTCCTACTCTAGGACATAGATCGTCGGATGTCTCATGAAGAGTTGCTCCTAATTGTCTTAAAATTGTTTTCGTTTCTTTGCTGACTTTCTCAGGAATAACAATTTCAATCTTATATCCTAATGATGATGCAATACCACTTAAAGCAATACCAGTATTTCCAGAAGTAGGCTCGATGATAATGCTTTTATCTTTCCTTAGAATACCCTTCTTTTCTGCATCTTTTATCATCCAAAGTGCAGCCCTATCTTTGACAGAGCCAAATGGATTAAACCATTCTAATTTTGCATAAAATTTAATGCGCTTAGTTGAGAATGAGGTAAGTTCTATTAAAGGAGTCTGACCAATATGGTCAATCACTTTGGGTCTAGCAACAGTTGTCATTTTACTTTGCCTTCTTAATTGTGAATTCAAGATCCTTTGTAATCTTATTTATTGACAAAAGTTCATGACCGTTTCTTTTTACCCATCTCGAAATATCTTCTTCAGATTCTGGATCATCAGATAAGATTTTAAGTATATCGCCTCTTGCGAGTTTCTCCATCTCTATCTTAGTACGAAATACTGGTTCAGGACAAAAAAGCCCTCTGACATCAATAGTTTTAGTTGCGGATTCGCTACTTTTAGTACTCATACTGACGAACACAATAGATGATCGCATCATTATATTAAATGTTTATGAATCCCTAAATAAAAGACAAATGTTGCAAATACTATTATCATTAATAATTTGATAAATATAATTGAATTTTTTATGAATTACGAACTCATATTATTATGTATCAACTCTAAGCTTCAGAGACTAAAATATACATTCTTTATCAAGACTCTGCCAAGATTTTTTATGAATCATTATCCTCTACCAATCTCTTTAGAAAAATCTTATATTCTTTGACATCATTATTAATAATATTTTAATGATATATAGAGGAGATCTGCATTTACTGGACTATAATATCACTGAACCTTTGGAGGTCTTAATGTCTTTTAAATTACAATATGTGATTTAGATTTAGAGATAGTAATAGTATGCTGGCACATTGAATATTCAAGGTAATTAGCGCTAAATTTCTTCCAAGGTGAAAGTCGTTTCGTCTTATTAACGAAACAGATCATTTTGTTTTTTCCTCACCAGAGTGGAAATGGAGCATCTTTCGTCTTCATCATAAACACAGCCTCTTACTATTGCCACTGGTATTCGATCTGATTTACCCATTACAAGCTCTGCAGCAGAAGCGATTTCATCTACGGTCGCAATTTCAGTCACCTTCAACTTCTTTCCATACATATCGACAGTACCTACATAGCTTCTTATCGGCTTTATTCCTGCAATACCCACTGCAACATTAGTTTGTCCTTCTCTAAATGGCCTGCCAAAGGTATCTGCTATTACAACTGCTACATTTTTTCTTGTTAGCCCTTTAATAGAATGTCTTATTTTCCTAGCAGATCTATCAGAGTCTATTGGCAATAAAACAACATGACTTTTACTATCTTTAACATTACTCTGATCTATTCCTGCATTTGCACAGATAAATCCTTGTCTTGTTTCTACTATTATTATTCCGCTTTCTTCTCGTATTATCTCTTTTGATTCATTCAGAATCATTTCAACTATTCGTGCATCTTTATAATATTTTCTTGCAATCTGTATAGCTTTATCCGATGGGTTTATCAGGTCGAGGTTTACTATTCGACCTTCAGCCTTTGAAATAATCTTTTGGGCAATAACTATAATATCTTTGTCATAGAGTTTCTCATGTGCTAGAGATATAGATTCTAAAATTAACAATTCTAGTTTATCTTTAGGTTTTATGTCTGCAGTAATATGAATTGGAATAACTTGTAGTGTCGTATAAACCATTAATGAAGATAAAGGCTGACTATATAAAAAAATTAATTCCTACTACTTCTCTCTGCAAGAACTGCGTTTCCAAATTTCTTTTCTAGTAAGTTAAGTAATAAAGTTAGATCCCGTATTTCTATAACTGCGTCCGACTTCTCTTTGACTTTGTCTACAGGGCAAAATCCAACTGTGAATGCCGCGAGCGAAAACAATTTCAAGTCATTTGCACCATCGACAACTACCACTGTATCTTCCTTTTTAATACCCCATTCCTTTATTGTTGGTATTACTACAGCTGCCTTGTCAGATGTAACTTGAATGTTTATACCTTCAAGCTTTCCATTCGTAAATATCAACTCATTTGAAAATATTTTATCTAACCCAAGGTAGTCTTTCAGTCTATTCGTTATGATGGTAAATCCTCCAGAAACAGCAATCATTTTCCATCCTGCTTTTTTTAGAGAAGAACAAAGCTCTTTTGCGCCAGGCATTATTTCTAAATTCTCACCTATTTTTTTAGCATCCTCAAAAGCAATTCCCTTGAGGGCGTTAACACGTTGAACAAGACCTTCTTCCCACTTTATCTCTCCGCGAATACCTTGTTTTGTAATATCCCATATTTCCTTCTCCTTCTCAGGACCCATCATTTGTGCTAAAACTGGAAGGTATTCTGCGTTAAGCAAGACTCCCTCTACATCAAAAATTATTAGCATTGTAGTGTGCTTATTCAAGCCATTCCTGCCAAAGATATATTAAGCTTCTCTAATTTATACAAAGAAATTACCTTTCATATTATTACATACTATAACTAATACCAAATTACAAATGAGTTGCACAATTGCTCAATGTATAGCAAACTGTCACGAGTATTTAATATTTTGATTGTCTGTTCTTTCTTAGTGGAGTATATTATTATATTAATTTAGCTCTTTATTTTCATAGTAAAAGCATTAGCACCTCAAATACATTCTGACGTTGGTATGTATTCATCATGTGAGAAAAATAACTAAATAAATCTCTCATTATTGAATTATTGCGCTAAATGTGAATGTATTAATTTCTCTGTTAGCAATTGAATCAAGATTTTACAACGAAACACAACCAGTTTTGATCTTTTGAAATGCTCAGACATTCAAAAGAATATATCGTATTGTCTACTTTTATTGCTGAATATCTGTGCAATATTACTGTAAGCCAGAAGGCATCAAAATAAGGCATTGACAGAAAAATCTATAATAAATTAGATAACCTTTCATTGTAGATAGTCTACTGCTATAATGTGGTCTGAAGTGAATAAAAACAAATTCTTTTCGATCAATGGTCAAACTTATAAACAAAAGGAAATGTCTATTGATTCTCAAATGCAATAAAACAGACTTTTAGGCATCAGGAACGGTCTTATATCACTATTGCATTCTTTTCTAATCAATGAGTGAAGACTTGGAAACTAAATATTTAGTACCTGTCAAAGGGGTCGAGAAATCTATTAAATTAACGGACGAGGCAAAAACAGAACTACAAAGTGTTGGTATGATGGACGACAAAGGTAAACTTAAGCTCAAGGGAGTTAGTCCTAAGATGCTTAAACGTATGAAATTAGAAGCCGTAGATTGCCCTGTCCTAAAAACAGAAGTAGGATTTATCCAATGTTATGTTTGCAAGAACTTCCATAGTAGAATTTCGGGAAAGGTATACTGCAGAGGGGAGCCCTTCTAAATCACCAAAACTTCATAAAGCGAAAGCTTCTGCCTGTGAATATTGAATTCTGTGAAGGAGACTGGAATTACAGTTAAAAAAAATGAAGATTTCAGTGAATGGTATTTGCAGGTAGTGTTAAAAACTGGCCTTGCCGACTATTCTCCCGTAAAAGGGTTCATAGTTCTTCCTCCATATGGTTATGCTATATGGGAATCTATCAAAGATATTTTAGATAGAAAGTTCAAGGAAACAGGGCATCAGAATGGCTTTTTGCCTGTCTTAATTCCAGAGAGTCTCCTCGTAAGAGAGGAAGATCACTTTGCAGGATTTACGCCAGAAGTATTTTGGGTAACGAAAGCCGGAGATAATAGCCTGTCAGAGAAGCTTGCTTTGCGCCCTACCTCGGAAACTCTTGCATACTCAATATTTGCGAAGTGGGTAACGAGCTATAGAGATCTGCCTTTGAAAATAAACTATTGGAATACGGCATTACGTGCCGAAATTAAAGGTACAAAACCTTTTGTTAGGACTTCCGAGTTTCTATGGCAGGAAGGACACACAGTCCACGCTACTCCCAAAGAAGCAGAAGAAGAAGTTATGTCAATTTTAATGATTTACAATGATTTGATTCAAAACCATCTTGCCATACCAACATTATCTGGACTAAAAAGTGACAAAGAAAAATTTGTTGGTGCAGAATATACCGCTACTTTGGAAGGAATGATGTCTGATGGTAAGGCATTACAAATGGGTACCTCCCATTATTTAGGACAAAAATTTTCAAAACCTTTTGAAATAAGATATCTTGGGAAGGATTCTCAAGACCATTATGCTTGGCAGACATCCTGGGGAGTATCTTGGCGGCTTATTGGAGCGTTGATAATGGTTCATGGCGACGATAAAGGTCTTATTATTCCTCCTAAGGTTGCGCCAATCCAGGTCATCATAATTCCAATATACAAAGATAAAGATAAAGAGATAGTGAAATCGTCCGCGGATGAACTACATCTTGAATTAAAAAAATCGGGAATTCGAGCGCATCTTGATAAAAGAGACGAATATACTGCTGGATGGAAATTCAACGAATGGGAAATAAAAGGTGTTCCTCTTCGAATAAATATCGGTCCTAGGGATATCGAAAATCATAGGGTGGAGCTTGTTAGACGAGATAGCAAAGAAAAAACTCTCGTAGATCGGATCAAATTAACTGAACAGGTTATCTCGCTATTAGATGAAATTCAAAGCAACCTACTAAATAGAGCAAAGAAACACCTAGAAGATCATACTACTGAAACGACAAATTACGATATGTTAAAATCGACTGTAGAGAACAAAGGAGGATTTGTGTTAGCTGGATGGTGCACCAATAGAGAATGTGAAGATAAAATAAAAGAAGAGACTGGGGCTGATATTCGAGTTATTCCATTTGTGGGACAGGAACAATCTAATTCAACAATTTGTATATGTTGCCATCAGCCTGCAAAAAAAATTGCAGTCTTTGCTAGATCCTATTAGATTATACATACATATGACATTGCCTTTATTTGCTATTGAATTTCAGCGCTAGAGTCTAGCGTATTCAATAGAGATGAGTCAACCATTATCTAAATACGTTCAAATTTGATTTAAAAAATAGAAGACATAATTATAGCCTTAATGTCGCCATTGCCAATGAAGCAATATGATTCCGGTTAATATAGTTGTATCAATGATAATCTTTGATATTTGTTAAAATTAGTTATATATCTTTAAACTAATCAATTTATTTTTTGGTTCTCTTTGACCAAATGTTTGATATTATATAATTTCTTAACTTCTTTGCTATCCACTGATGAAAACAAATTCGCCCCTAACGGCTTTATGTTAAATATTCCTGTTAAGATAAAATTATTTTTTAGGTCTAAACGCAATCGGACTTGTCAAAAGAATCCAACAACAAAACTACAATAACAACCATCTAGATAAGCAGAACAAAATAGAAACATTATTTTAAAGTATTTCAATATATGACAAGAATCTACTTTTCATTCCACATACTATTAAAATGATGTATTAGTGAGAGAAATTAGTAGACACACATGTGTCTTTTATTGTTGGTTGTATAAGATCGACGACGCTCCTAGAAATAGAAGAATTGGTCGCTTGTATGCATCTATAAGCCTATCGATATTTTAAGGTTAACATTGAAAACCATGTCGGTGCACAAATATAAAATGAAAGCCATATAGTTTTTCTTGTTATTATTATTATTATTATGCTGTTTCAACACGCTGAAAAACCATGATAACGCCATACATAACTCATAAATAAACCAAAATAACTATTCAGGTCATGTCAATCTGGTCCTATACAAGTTCATGCTTACTCTTTGTTATCATTAATTCGGCTATTCTTGTCTCTCTATTGACTAACAACTAGATATAACGGATATCTATTGAGGTATTCTGGTTGGTCAATATCGACGAAATCTTTGCATTCTATGCTGAATTTGGATA